>DAOORG010000061.1:0-11836 GCA_035389165.1 Chitinophagales bacterium | reverse complement strand
ACTAATGCAACAGAAAACCCTTGTAGTCCAAATTTTTCAGCAACGCCTTGTGCTATACCGGAACCGGCACCAATAATTACTATTACCTTATTCATAAAATATGTTTTATTACAGTTTTTTCAAGAACTTAAACGTACGTATAAAAGAACTGTTTTAATTATAAATTGATCACCTTATTCTAAACGAAATTATAGCCTATAATTCCATTCAAATTATGGTTTCTTCTTAGCTAACAAAATATATCGGTCAGATGTTTTCGGATGAAACGGATTTAACTGATAATCACCAAACTCCTGTAGCAGTGTAAATCCGGTATTGTTTAAAAAAGTATGAAAATGATGTTGCATCAGTATTTGTACTTCTTCTCTGAATAACCACATTTTTTCTTCTTTTTCAATCTGAATATGTTTAATGATTTTGCCGTTGCTTACTTCTCTGCGAATATAAAAATGATAATCATCTATAATCTTATTTTCTCTTGACACCAGATGGTTAATCACTTTATCAGTATTCATAAAGTCTATCAGAATATAGCCATTGTCTTTTAATCCGGCATGCATACTTTGAAATACTTTTTCATTTTCTTTTAAATCATTAAAATAGCCTAAGCTGGTAAAAAAATTAAAAATATAATCGAAGTAATTTATACGATAGGGCAAACGCATATCATGCACATAAAATTCAAGATTTGGCAATTGATACATCGTATTTGCATATTGAATACTTTCTTTGGATAAATCCAGTCCAACCACATCAAATCCTTTGTCTGCCAGATAATAGGCATGTCTTCCTTTCCCGCAGGCAAGGTCTAAAATACTTCCATATTCTATTTGCAAATGTTTGATTACATTATCTATAAAATGATTGGCTTCATCCTGATTTCTGTTTTTATATAAAACATGATACAAAGGTGAATCAAACCATAGCTCAAACCATTGTTTTTTTTCTGCTGACATATATACTGCAAAATACAAGAAAGTTGACAGTTTACAAGATATAGTTGATAAAATGATAATTGAAAGTTGATAAATAAAATAGACAGTGAAGTTTACTGTCTGCTATGCGTTTGTATCTATATTTTTAACATATTTCCGCCAAATGCCGCTGCTCCAGTAAATGGTGGTGAATGTTAGCAATGATAGCCAGTATACTACCTCACAACCCCAGGCAATATAAAGCGGACTTTGTTTGATTTGCACGAAATAGTAACAATAAAGTACATAAAAGAAGCAACAAAATATTTCTACAATAGTTGGCACAAAAGTAGCACCCGTGCCCGTAATTCCGAAATTCATGATCATGGAAGAAGAGAAAAACAGTAAAGCAATCATCAACGTATAAAATGGTGGAATACAATCCTGAATGAGTTGCACGTCATTGGTAAATAAGGATAAAATTGGATGTGGAAATAATACGATAATTAAATTGATGCTTAATGAAATGCCAACAGAAACTATAAGCACTTTTTTTAATGCCGGTATCACATCATCTATCCTGTTTTGTCCGATTAGGTTACTGATTAGCGTATTACTGGTACTTGCCAGACTCCATACAGGAATGCCAATGAAGACAAACAAGCTTTTTAATATTCCTGAAACAGCTAATTCATGTTCACCGATTTTTTCAACAGATAAAAAGAAATACCACCAGCTACCAATGCCTATCAGATTTTGAAGTACTATGGGTGTCGATAATTTTATGATAGACCATAGTTGTTTTATGCTGATAAATTTAAAAGTAAATGCATTGAAACGTGCAGGATGTTTATAAATCAGGAAATGAATCAGGTATACGGCGAACAACACAGTGTCTGCAATGGCTGTTGCAATGCCTGCACCTTTGATGCCTAATGGCGGAAATCCGAATTTTCCGAATATAAAAATGTAACCACAAATGATATTGGTGATTGCCATGCAAACCGTTGCAATTGTGATGACTTTGGTTTTGCTGATGCCTGTATAGAATCCGTTAAAACAAAATCCAAGTACGACAGGAAATACGGCAAAATTCATCATGTTAATATATTCCATTGCCGCATCTTGTATAGCAGTAGATTTTACAACAAAAGCCAGCACGTATGGTGTGGCATATCCAAAAAACAACATCAGAAATACAGATAAAACAGCTGCTAGTACCAATAAATGATCGAATGCGATTCCTATCTTTTCAGTGGCACCTTCACCGCTGTGTCGTGCTATTATAACCTGACAACCGCGCGCCAAACCACCGGCAATAAAGACAAAAACAAAATAATAAATGCCGCCAAGTGTGATGGCTTCTAATGCTGTTTTTGAAGAATGACCAAGAAATGCGGTGTCAATCAATTGATTAATTGAATGCGCCAGACTACCAAGTATAATCGGATAAGATATTTGCCAGATCTCTTTATATGTGCCTTTAAGTTGCATGTTGTAGTCGTAAGTGGTGAGTCGTAAGTCGTAAGTCTCTTGTCTCCAATCTCACTACTAATATCTCACTACTCTTTTAAGTTAATGATTCACTCCAGCCTTGCCATTGGTCGCCCCAAAGTCGATTGCCGGCATCTACATACAACGTTTCACCGCTGATATAAGATGCCATTGGTGATGATAAAAATAAAACAGGATAAGCTACTTCGTCTGTTGTACCCATTCTGTTATTAGGTATGCTTTTTTCAATTCCTTTTAGTATAGCCGGTGGATAGGTATCCATGCCGGATGAACGAATTATGCCTGGTGCAATGGCGTTTACACGGATATTAAATCGAACCCATTCTATTGCCAGTGTTTTTGTCATGTTGTCAACACCGGCACGTGCAGCACCTGTGTGCACCATACCCGGAAATCCGCGAAATATATTAGCGATGATATTTACGATATTTCCATTTTTTTGTGGAATGAAAAACGTTTTCGCCATAATTTGTGTCACATAGAATGTCCCGATCAGATTATTGGTAACAACAGCACGAAAACCATTGTAAGAAATATTTTCTGCAGCAGAAGGAAATTGACCGCCTGCATTATTTACCAGAATATCCAATCTGCCTGCTTCTTCTTTTATCTGATTTGCCAGACTTTCGATTTGTGCAGTTTCACGAATATCTGCAATGGCACTGCGAACATCACCAAATTCTTTAAGCTCACCAATTGCTTTTTCCAGTTTTTGTGCGTTGCGAGAAGCTATGTAAACAACAGCACCTAATTCCAGGTAATGTTTGGCAATTGTATACCCAATGCCGCTGCCACCACCGGTGACTAAAACTATTTTGTCTTTAAATAGATCTTTCTGAAACATGATTTTCAAATTTAGATAGCAAAAATAATGAAATAATTTTACCAAACGAGCGTTTGATAAAAAATGTATTTAAATTCTGTACCCTAAAGAAAAATAGAAGGTAGGTTTTGAATAATTAGATGCTTTGGAAAGATTAAATCGAACCGGACCCACCGGCGTTTTATAAGCGATAGTCATGCCTTCGCTGTGTGCAAACAATAACTTATTGTCTTTTAAATTACTAATGACGCCTTTATCTCCATACACGTTTATATTGCCATCATCGCCCGTGAAAATGGATATCTTCGGTATTAGAAACAGATTTTTTATCGGCTCATATTGTATAGAAAGAGAAGCGGTTAGGAAATTTAAATTCTGTATATATAATTCCCTATTTCCCCAAAATGGAATTAAACTGGTGGTTCTTTCGCGTTCTCTGGGTTCGGTGCCACCTACATAAAAAGCATCAGCTTGCTGGTTGGCAAAATCTTTTTTGGAAGGTTGAAACAGAAAAATCATACCCATGTCGATTCTTGCATCTAAAGATACTTTTTTATGCAGACGGAAAATATGTTCATAGGTGCCATATAATTTAAAATACGGACTAAAGTTATGTCGTATAGTGGTGTCATTGCTAATATTAGTAGCGTTATAGAATGAATCTATTACGATGCTTTCTGTATGAATAGAAGTAGATGTTTTTCCGGCAAATACAAATTCTGTTTGTACTAACGCGCTTTTTCCTTTTGTTGGAAATACCTGTTGGTTAAATGAATTATAAGCATATCTTAAAACGATACTGGTATTTAAATATGGTCGTTTGGATAGCGAAAATAAACTCTTGAATAAATCAGGACGTTCAGAAGGTTTTATTTGTGGTTTTATATTTCCCCATTTAAACTGGATACCGCCGCTTAATGCTGAATTCTGGCTGATAGCATAGTTCATCATAATATCCGATTGCAGAAAAAGATTTTTGTAAAATCCTAATGTCTTTCTTTCAAAAAAAACAGGCTGTTTCACATATTCAAAGAAATGATTAGTACTGATATAAAAACCTTTGTTTCCGATATATACCTGATAGCCGGTTCGGATTTTTGGATTGTCTGAAATATCAATTGTAGTTATAAATCTGGACGCATCAAAAAATAAATTCCGTGCAGTAAGATTAGCAATAATGCCTGCTGACATTTCATTATCGTAATGCAGGCCTAGTTTGTAGGCAAACTTTTTTGTTTTTTCAGTTTTAAATATGAGATGGTGATTATTGTCTTTATTTTCAATATAATAATACACTTTATCAAAATATCGAGTGCCATATATTTCATCAACCGTTTTATCTATTTCGGTTTTGGAAATATTATTATAGTCCAGTAAACGAATTTTATTTCTGACGATTGCTTCGAGATTAGATTTATCCAGCGTTAGTTTAATATCCTTCATACTTAAACTATCTGTTTTATTTAGTTTGGTGGTATCTGTATCAGGCACATTAAATTTTTTCTGGCTTTCAGCGAGTTGAACCAGTGGTTCCAAAAACTGATGTGCCACCTGTTCACCCAAGGCTAAGATCTCTTTCGCTTTACCAAAATCCATCGTGCCTATTTTCGCATTTTTTAAAGCTTCATTATAATCAACCAGAATATCACATAGTTTTTTCTGCTGTTCATAATCTGCTGCAATGCTGAAGCTGGTCGTTTGTTCCAGCATATTCACCAATGTTTTTAATTCTTTTTTAGATAAAAGCATTCCGCTGCAATTTGCTCCAATAACAAACTCAGCACCCATATTTTTTACGTATTCTACCGGAAAATTTTTAAATAGTCCGCCATCTACCAATAGCATCTTTCCGGTATCAATAGGACTGAAAGCAGTAGGAATAGACATACTGGTTCTTAAAGCCAATGCAAGGCTGCCTTTGTCAATTACAACCGGTTTTCCTGTTACTATATCAACCGCAACACATTTAAACGGAATTGGAAATTTATTAAAATCGCTGATGTGATGAACCCTGAACGTTAAGTCGTTTAAAAAAGACGTAATATTTTGTCCGTTAATCACTGCAATAGGCAATCCAGGCATTAACGTATTAGAATTCAGTTCTATCATATAACGTCCGTATTCGTCTTTTTCTTCCATGGTTATTTTATTCAACGGAACATTATTCGTGAGGTATTTACTCCAATTGGTATTTCTTGCCAATGAATCCAACTCATTACCTTTGTAACCGATAGCATATAATCCACCCACAATGCTTCCCATACTTGTGCCGGTGATGTAGTCAATTTTTATATCCAGTGAATCTATCATTTTCAATAATCCGACATAAATTAAGCCTTTGGCACCGCCACCGCTCAGCGTTAATCCAACTTTTGGTCTGGAAGCATTTGGCAGCAGGTTTTTCTCAATTGATTGAGCAATCATTGTGACGAAAATAAGTACGGATAATAAAATGGATTTTTTCATAGAGTTGAATTTCTATGTAAAGTTAGTTGTTTAAAAATTTAGGCAGATTTAACTAACAACATTATAGTGTGATGTTATTAAAATACTTGCTTTCAGGCACTACAAAATAAGTAGCAGTTTAGGCAGAAATATTCTTTTTATTTCCGTTTAGACTAAGAATCATAACGCCAATTAAAACCAAGACCGTGCCTACAATATGCAGTACTGAAATTTTTTCTTTTAAAATAAAATTAGATAAAAAGATGGTAGCAATTGGTCCAACGCTGGCAATGATTGCCATATTTGAAGATCCAATAAGTGCAATGCCTTTTGTCATTAAAAAAGATGGTAAAACAGTACTTATCACGGCAACGCCAATTCCAATCAGATATACCTGATAAGGAAATGAAAAAATATGAATACCATGTACAAAAATATAGTGTACCAAAACAGCAATACATGAAACAATCATAGAAATACAGGTAAAGCGAATGGTTCCAACGTTTTTAATTAATCCGTCGCTTTTTACTAAATATAAAGCATAGGTAAGTGCACTCAATAACACAAAAACAGTTCCTTTTAATAAATTAGATGAAACATAAGATGCTTTATCAGAATAGAACGCAAGTAATATGCCTGAGTAGCAAACTAGCACTGCAATAATCTGAATTGCATGTATTTTTCTCTTAAAGAAAATCCTGGACATCAATAAAACAAAAGTAGGATAGGTGAAGATGATATTTCTTTCCAGCGATGCACTTACATATTGTAAACCTAAAAAATCAAAAAGCGCGGCCAAATAATAGCCAATCAAGCCAAGTGTAACAATATTGATGCGGTCATTTTTTTCAATTGGTGCCGGTTTGGATTTATATTCTCTGGCTAATATCAGCACGTAAAACGGAAGCGCAAATAACATCCGTAAAGTCAGAATTTCTAAGCCATCCACACCATAGCCAAATGCCAGTTTAGCAAATATACCTTTGGTAGAGAAGCAAATGGCTCCTAAGAAAACGAATAATGCGCCTTTGTAAAACGTTGATTGCATATTATAAAAAAGGCAGTCTTTGCAGACTGCCCGAATTTCTTTTAACTGCTTAAAATTATTTCATCATAAATGATGATTGTCCGATTAAGAATCCTTTTTCATAAACTTCTACAGAGTATTTACCTGGCGCAAATTTGAATGTTTGTGCCCAATAAGAACATACTGTTTTGGTTTCGTTCTGATAATCCGGAGAAATGCTGTATGTAAATGGAATTTCATTTCCTGTGGTTGCATCCTGTAATGTGCCGCTGCCCAAATTTTGCATTTGAATAGTAGTGCCGTCCGGTGAAATAATTCTCACTTCAATTTGTGTTTGCCCGGAAGGAGCAATTTTGTTTTGAATTAAGTCAAAACAAACTCTCAATTTTTCAGCATCTTTTGCTTTGCTTACTTCATCTTCTTTTCCTTTTTTCGTCATTCGTATAGGTGTAGACTGAATATTTGCAGTGCTTAAAATAGATGCTTTATCAATTCTGTCTTTCATTTTCTGATTTTCATCATCCAATTGTTGTTTTCTTTGTAAGGTATTTGTCAATTCACCGGTAATACTGTCACGTTGCATATAAAGTGCTTTATTTTCAGTAACCAAAGAATCAATCGAAGTCTGTAAGCGCATTTTATCGCTTTCCATCTGTGCAATTAAAGCCTGAGCATCTGCCAATAATTTAGATTTGGAAGCATCGCCGGATTTTAATGACGAAATTTGACCTAACAATGCGTCAATTTTAGCTTTTTTAGCACTTAATTCCTGTTCTTTAACCGTCAGCAAACTATCCAAACCGGCATTTTCAGCACGATAGCTTTCAATTTCCTGTAAAGATTCAGTGTACTTCTTGTCTAATTCAGCTTTTAGTACTGATACATCATCGCGTTGTTTTTCCGTTACGACAATAGTTTCTTTAGATTTCTTTAGTTTCACATTGGTATACACCAATCCGCCAATTAATAAGGCAATTAATACGATATACATCGCATGAAGTTTCTTGTTGGAGTTAGAACTTCCGTTTTCAATTTCACTCATAAGATAATGTTTAAGATAATGTTTACGTTTACCGGGTAAATTTACTACAAATTTCTGTATACTATATGTATATTGCGTTATATATTGTGAATATTAGTTTACATAATAACCATTTATAACTATAAATTATGCTAGACAACGTTAAAACAGACGATATCTTGTTCCTGGATATAGAAACTGTGCCCAAAACGGCAAATTTCAACCAATTAGATGCGTATGAACAGGAATTATGGGAAGAAAAGAAAGGAAAGCACAAAACCGAAGATGATAATACAAGTGATTACTATTTTAACAATGCCGGTATTTTTGCAGAATTTGGTAAAATAATTTGTATTTCTGTCGGTCGTTTAAATCAAACCGGCATGTTTCAGGAGTTTGAATTAAAGTCATTTTATGGAGACGATGAAGTGAAATTGCTGACGGATTTTTGTGTGTATTTGCAACAAGAACTTAAGAAAAAAAGAAGTCTTACACTTTCCGGTCATAACATCAGAGAATTTGATGTGCCGTATATCTGTCGCAGATTATTAATAAATAACCTTAAGTTGCCGGATTACTTTGAAAGTTTGCAAAGCAAAAAACCATGGGAAGCTGGTTTGCTGGATTCTATGGATTTCTGGAAATTCGGTGATTACAAGAATTATATTTCATTAAAACTGTTAGCTTTTTGTTTGGGAATTCCATCGCCTAAAGATGATATTTCAGGGAAAGATGTAGGTAATGTTTACTGGAATGAACAAGGATTGGAGCGGATAAAAACCTATTGTCAGAAAGATGTGATAACTGTGGCACAAATTGTTTTAAAATTGAAAGGATTATCCTTAATTTCGGAAAATAATGTGAAATACAGTTGATAAACGAAAAATAAATAATTGACAATTTTTTTTTTGTTAATTCAGTTTTTCTCTAAAATAATCTAAATACAAATAAACTGCAAACTACTTAAAATGGCTGAAATACTTTTAGACGTAAAAAACTTAGTAACGGAATTTAAAACTGAAAATGGTTTGGTTAGAGCCGTTGACGATGTGTCTTTTCAGGTAAATAAAGGCGAAGTAATTGGAATTGTAGGTGAGTCCGGATCCGGAAAATCAGTAACCTCACTTTCTATCATGAGATTGATTCCTAATCCACCCGGAAAAATTACAGGCGGACAAATCAATTACTATCGAGATGGAAAAAATCCAATCGATTTAGTGCAGATTCCGGATAATGAAATGCGTTCTTACAGAGGTAATGAAATTTCCATGATTTTTCAGGAACCAATGACTTCATTGAATCCTGTATTTACCTGTGGTAATCAGGTGATGGAAGCCATTATGTTGCACCAGAAAATTTCTAAAAAAGAAGCAGAAGCTAAAACACTGGATTTATTTGCGCAGGTTAAACTTCCGGATCCTCAGCGAGCACTTAATGCTTATCCGCATCAACTTTCCGGCGGACAAAAACAACGTGTAATGATTGCGATGGCGATGAGTTGCCAGCCTAAAATATTAATTGCAGATGAGCCAACTACTGCTTTGGATGTAACAGTTCAAAAAACCATTCTTGAACTTATAAATGAATTGAGCCGGGAAACTGGTATGTCTACTATTTTTATTACACATGATTTAGGTGTAATCGCAGAAATTGCAGATAAAGTGGTGGTCATGTATAAAGGAAAAATTGTGGAACAAGGTTCTGTTGTCGATATTTTCTCCAATCCAAAACATCCATATACAAAAGGCTTACTGGCTTGCCGTCCGCCATTGGATAAGCGCTTAAGTAAATTGCCGGTGATTGCAGATTTCATGGAAGAAAAAGATGGCGTGATTACAGAAAAAGCAGCAGACATGAATGCATTGGTGGAAGCATTCGTAGTGAGTGAAGCACAAACGAAAAAAAGATACGAAACGTTGCAACAGCAAACACCAATTTTGCAGCTAAAAGGTTTGCAAACCTGGTTTCCATCCAAAACAAATCTGTTTGGTAAAACATTAGATTATGTAAAAGCAGTGGATGATGTTTCATTTGATGTAAATGAAGGTGAAACCCTGGGTTTGGTAGGTGAGAGCGGTTGCGGAAAAACCACCTTAGGAAGAACCATATTGCGATTAGTAGAGCCAACAGGTGGAAAGGCAATTTTTGACGGAAAAGATATTTTCAGTCTGGGACAAAAAGACCTGAAAGAATTGCGCGAACATATGCAAATTATTTTTCAAGATCCGTATTCATCTTTAAATCCTAGAATGACTATTGGAAATGCCATTTTAGAACCGATGCAGGTGCATAATAAATACAGTAATGATGCAGAGCGCAAGGATAAAGTAATTGAATTATTGGAAAAAGTGAATATGAAAGCCGAGCATTTTCAACGCTATCCGCATGAGTTTTCCGGTGGTCAACGTCAGCGAATTTGTATAGCGCGTGCATTGGCATTAAATCCAAAATTTATTATTTGCGATGAATCAGTTTCAGCGCTGGATGTTTCCGTACAGGCACAGGTATTGAACTTATTAATTCAATTGCGCGAAGAATTTAAGTTTACGTATATCTTCATTTCGCACGATTTGAGTGTGGTGAAATTTATGAGTGACCGCATGGTGGTAATGAATAAAGGAAAGATAGAAGAAATGGGCATTGCCGATGAAATCTATAACAATCCGCAACAGGAATATACCAAGAAATTAATTGCTGCTATTCCAAAAGGAAATTTAGAAGATATAAGATCAAGGTTTGAGAACGCCAGATAAATACTATGATTTTAGATTGAATTTTCGGTAAATAGTTAGCACATACAAATATGTCTTCACAAATAAATCTATAAGCTCAATTGACAGTTGGTTGAGTTTTTTTGCCTGCGTTTATACTAGATTTTGTTATAAAAACGGATTGCTCCATTTTTTATCCGTGTATATATTATTGCCGGATAATGTTTTCAAAAATGCTATTACCGCATTCACTTCAGCAGCCGTTAAATGCAATTGCTGACCGAAACCATTTGGAGTAAGTCTGGGATCTAATCTGGTATTTCCAGGAGCAAGATTTATTGCTCCATAGTGACCAATAGCAGCTTGTAAGGAATTAATAATTCCGGTATGCATCATTTGGGTATTTGGATTTCCATCAATGCCGGTAAGATCTCTTAAAGTAGGCGCACGCGTATTATTAATATCAATACCTGTGTTGTTTAAGATGCCGATAATTCCATTGTTACCTGTATTTGGATCGATATCAAATTCCGGAGCATTATGGCAACCATTACAACCTAAACCACCAGCGATTCTATTGCCTGTATTGTCAAAAACCGGTGGTGTTAAGAATAAATTTTTACCATTGTTTTCCTGTGCGGTAAAATTTGGAAAATTTTGATTGTCGTTGGCCACCAGCATTCTACCTGCATCATATTTCGAATCAAAAGATTGTATACTTCGTATAAACTGCGCCATACATTCTTGCATCTTAACTTCCGTTATTTCTGTATTTCCATATACAAACATAAATAACTCTTTGTAGTATGGAATACCTGATAGTTTCCGAATTAAACTATCCAAAGCAGGTCTTTCATCTAAACCACTGAAGCCCATTTCTGCGTGGTCTTGAATAGGTTGTGTTGTTTGTGCTTCCAAACTAATTGCACGTTCGTCCCAGAAAAATTTTGACTCAACAGCAAATCGTGCATTCACCAATCGCATTGAATGTCTGCCAGTGCGACCGTTGAGTACACCTTCGCTGGCAAGTGCGGTGTCGCCGAAAGCAAATGTTTGTATATGGCAACTGCCACAGGAAATAGTATTATTGACACTTAAATTTTTATCATAAAATAAAACTCTGCCCAATGTAGCTTTTGCATCAGATAGTATATTGCTACCGGTATTGTCTTTTCTGATATATGCCGGAATAATTTGATTGGCATAATTAGCAAGATTATTTGGATCTATATTATTTCCAAAAGCTGCTGAAATAGCATTATAACTTGATATACTTTGCTCTTCTGTTTTAGTACAGTATTGAAATACAATAATAGTAATCAATAGCAACAGCATTACTTTTAGTTTCTGCATAGTTTTTGTTTTTACTTAGACTATAGT
>DAOORG010000060.1:0-11889 GCA_035389165.1 Chitinophagales bacterium | reverse complement strand
CTATGAAATTCATTATCCGTTTCCTGATAAAAATCGCCACAGTAATTGGCTTGTCGTATTTGTTGCCGGCAATTTGGTCTGGTTTCAGTAATCCAATAGTAAATTCACCTTTAGATGCTGTAAAAGTGGCATTAGTGCTTACGGTATTGAATACCTTCATCAAACCAATTATCAAAATATTCGCATTGCCGATAACTTGTATTACACTTGGATTATTCTCTTTGGTAATTAGCGCTGCAATGGTAGTTCTTACCGATAATATTCTAGATGGTTTTCAGGTTGGTGGATGGATAGCTGCGCTGATTTTCAGCTTGTCCTTCTCATTCATCAGCGCAACTGTCGAAAAATTCATCGTAGATGAAGAATAGTACCGACAAATAGTCTGTTTTTATATTTTAATTATGTCATTCTTTCATCTTTAGAAAGATAAATCATACATTTTGTCATCTCGCATACTTTTTGATAGTATACCAGTAGTAGATTAAATAGCATAGCCTGTTCAACTACCGGTAAAAAATTAAATACTATCAATATGAATCCAAATAACTATACCATTAAATCACAGGAAGCAATTGCCGGTGCACAACAAATTGCATTCGACCATAAACATGCTTCTTTAGATACCTTTCATTTACTGAAATCCATTCTGGAATCAGATCAGGATGTTACACCTTTCTTATTTAAGAAAGTAAATGCAGATATCCGAAAAGTAAAAGCTGAATTGGAATCGTTGTTACAGAAACAACCAACCGTTTCCGGCGATAGCATGCAGTATCCTTCTCAGGCATTATCGCAAACCTTACTCAAAGCAAATTCTTATCTGAAAGAATTTAACGATGAATATGTGTCAATAGAACATTTATTACTGGCTTTATTAAGTGCAAAAGATGTTACTGCAGATTTGTTAAAGAAGAATAATATTACAGAACCCAATTTAAAACTGGCTATTAAAGAACTTAGAAAAGGACAAACCGTGAATAATCCAAGCGCAGATACCACCTATAATTCATTAGATAAATATGCTAAGAATTTGAATGATTTGGCTCAATCCAATAAACTGGATCCTGTTATTGGCAGAGATGAAGAAATTCGTAGAGTACTTCATATCTTATCGCGAAGAACAAAAAATAATCCAATTTTAGTAGGTGAGCCAGGTGTTGGTAAAACAGCCATTGCAGAAGGTATTGCACATAGAATTATTGCCGGCGACATTCCGGAAAATTTGAAATCAAAAATTATCTATTCACTGGATATGGGTGCATTAATTGCTGGTGCAAAATATAAAGGTGAATTTGAAGAACGATTGAAAGCGGTTATCAAAGAAGTAATTGACTCCAACGGACAAATTATTTTGTTTATTGATGAAATCCATACCTTAGTAGGTGCAGGTGGCGGTGGTGATGGCGCTATGGACGCGGCAAATATTTTAAAACCAGCCTTAGCACGTGGTGAATTGCGCGCCATTGGTGCTACAACACTCAACGAATACCAAAAATATTTTGAAAAAGATAAAGCACTCGAACGCCGCTTTCAGAAAGTAATGGTGAATGAGCCAAGTGTGGAAGATACGGTTTCCATTTTACGTGGATTAAAAGAACGCTACGAAACACATCATAAAGTAACCATTAAAGATGAAGCTATTATTGCAGCAGCAGAATTATCGAGTCGTTATATAACCAACCGTTTTTTACCGGATAAAGCTATAGACTTAATTGACGAAGCTGCTGCTAAATTGCGTTTGGAGATGGATTCAGTGCCGGAAGAACTGGATGAACTGGATAGAAAAATCCGCCAGCTCGAAATTGAAAGAGAAGCCATCAAGCGTGAAAATGATGACGTTAAAGTGAAGGATTTATCTGAGACTATTTCAGAACTTTCAGAACGCAGAAATGCTATGAAAGCGAAATGGCAAAGCGAAAAAACGATTGTTGACAGAATCTCCTCTGAGAAAGAAGCGATAGAAAATTTGAAAGCGGATGCAGAAAAAGCAGAACGTATCGGCGACTATGCAAAAGTAGCAGAAATCAGATATGGAAAAATTAAAGAAGCGGAACAGAAATTAATAGCTTTTGAAAAAGAACTAGACGATATTAAAAAAGGAAGTCGCTTAATGAAAGAAGAAGTGACGGCAGAAGATATTGCAGAAGTTGTTTCAAAATGGACAGGTATCCCGGTGAATAAAATGCTGCAGGCAGAGAAAGATAAATTACTGCATCTCGAAGATTATTTACACAATCGTGTCATCGGTCAGGACGAAGCCATTATAGCTGTTTCGGATGCCATACGAAGAAGTCGCGCCGGTTTGCAAGACCCGAAAAAGCCATTAGGATCTTTCTTGTTTATAGGAACAACCGGTGTAGGAAAAACCGAATTAGCAAAAGCATTGGCAGAATTATTATTCGACGATGAAAAAGCAATGGTGCGAATTGATATGAGTGAGTATATGGAGAAACATTCCGTTTCACGACTCATTGGCTCGCCTCCGGGTTATGTTGGATACGATGAAGGTGGACAGTTGACAGAAGCCGTTAGAAATCATCCATATTCTGTTGTCTTACTGGATGAAATTGAAAAAGCGCATCCTGATGTATTTAATGTATTGTTGCAAGTTTTGGAAGATGGAAGATTGACGGATAACAAAGGCAGAGTAGTCGATTTTAAAAATACGATTATTATTATGACATCGAATATCGGTTCGCATTTGATACAACAAAATTTCGAAAATGTAAAAACGGAATCAGAAATATTTACAGCAACGGAAACATCTAAAGTGCAAATTTTTGAAGCACTGAAAAGAGTAGTGAAACCTGAGTTCTTTAACCGTATTGATGAGGTTATAATGTTTAAACCTTTGTTGCAGCATGATATCAGTGAAATCGTGAAAATTCAATTAAATAATCTCAAAAAACAATTAATTGAAATGGATATTCAAATGGAATATACGGACGAGCTGGTAGATTATTTTGCTAAAGAAGGCTATGAACCGCAATATGGAGCTCGACCTTTGAAACGCTTAATCAACAGAGAATTAGTCAATCAATTGTCTAAAATGATTCTCGCTGATAAAATAGACAAAAGTAAAACAGTGATAGCAGATTGTTTCAATAATGAAATAACTTTCAGAAACAGCACGGAAGGATAAGAAATTAAATCTTTGGTAACGAATAAGAGGCATCAGAAATGATGCCTCTTTTAGTTTAGTTCAATTTCAATTATTTGTTAGCGATTCTATCTGGTTGTTGTTACAATTAACTACTTCCTTTGTTTGAATTATTTCAAATCAAAACGATCCAGATTCATCACTTTATTCCAGGCAGAAATAAAGTCAGTTATAAATTTTACTTTAGAATCATTACTTGCATATACTTCAGCAATCGCTCTCAGTTCAGAGTTGGAGCCGAAAATAAGGTCTGCACGTGTAGCTGTCCATTTTAAATTTCCGGTTTTTCTGTCACGACCTTCAAATTCTTCTTTCGTGTCAGAAGTAGCTTTCCAAATCGTATTCATATCCAATAGATTCACAAAGAAATCATTGCTCAATACATCTTTTTGAGTGGTGAAAACTCCGTGTTTAGACTGATTGTAATTGGTTTGTAACACGCGCAGACCGCCAACTAAAACGGTCATTTCAGGTGCTGTTAACGTTAACAATTGTGCTTTGTCAACCAGTAATTCCTCTGTAGATAAAGTGTATTGGTTTTTTAAGTAATTGCGGAATCCATCAGCCATTGGTTCCAGAAATGCCACAGAAGTTACATCCGTCTGTTCTTTCGTAGCATCCATACGTCCAGGTGTGAATGGAACTTTGTAATCATAACCAGCATTTTTAACTGCTTTTTCAATAGCAGCACATCCTGATAATACGATAAGATCAGCCATAGACACTTTCTTCGTTGAAGATTTAGCGTTGAAATCCTGTTGTATTTTCTCAAGAGTTTTTAAAACTTTTTCCAATTGAACCGGATTATTTACTTCCCAGTTTCGTTGTGGTGCCAGTTGAATACGTGCACCATTTGCACCACCTCTTTTATCTGTTCCTCTGAAGGTAGATGCTGAAGACCATGCTGTTGAAATCAGCTCACTCAAAGAAAGTCCTGAATTTAGGATGTTCGTTTTTAAACTTGCAATATCTTTAGCGTCAATTAAAGGGTGATTTACAGCAGGAATAGGATCTTGCCAGATTAATTCTTCTTTAGGAACTTCAGGTCCTAGATACAAGGCGCGTGGTCCCATATCACGATGCGTAAGTTTAAACCAGGCACGAGCAAATGCATCCGTAAATTTATCCGGGTTTTCAAAAAAGTTTCTGGATATTTTTTCATAAGCAGGATCAAATCGAAGCGATAAATCTGTAGTTAACATTGTTGGTTTATGCATCTTCGTGCTGTCAAATGCATCCGGAATAATTAAATCTCCGTCTTTTGCTGTCCACTGATGTGCGCCAGCCGGACTTTTTGTTAATTCCCATTCGTAACCAAACAACATTTTAAAGAAGCCTTGTCCCCATTTTGTAGGTGTAGGTGTCCAGGTAACTTCAAGACCAGATGTAATCGCATCTTTCCCTTTACCTGTTGCGTATTTACTTTTCCAGCCTAATCCTTGTTCTTCTATACCTGCTGCTTCCGGTTCAGGGCCAACCAATTTTGCATCACCTGCTCCATGTGTTTTTCCGAAAGTATGTCCGCCTGCAATTAAAGCAACCGTTTCTTCGTCATTCATGCCCATTCTGCCAAATGTTTCACGGATATCTTTTGCAGCAGCTACCGGATCCGGATTGCTGTTTGGTCCTTCCGGATTTACATAAATCAATCCCATTTGCACAGCGGCCAACGGATTTTCCAATTTTCGGTTTTCAGTATATCGTTTGTCTTCCAGCCATTTCTTTTCAGAGCCCCAGTAAATAGTAGACTCCGGTTCCCATACATCTTCTCTGCCGCCTGCAAAACCAAATGTTTTGAAACCCATGGATTCTAAGGCAACATTTCCGGTTAAAATCATTAAGTCTGCCCAGGAAATTTTACTGCCGTATTTCTGTTTAATCGGCCACAATAATCGTCTGGCTTTATCTAAATTAGCATTGTCTGGCCAACTATTTAAAGGTGCGAAACGTTGTTGTCCTGCACGTGCACCGCCTCGTCCGTCACCGGTTCTATAGGTACCTGCACTGTGCCATGCCATTCTTATAAATAGTGGACCATAATGACCATAGTCGGCAGGCCACCAATCTTGTGATTGTGTCATCAAATCACTTAAATCTTTTTTAAGTGCTGTTAAATTCAGGCTCTTAAATTCTTTTGTGTAATCAAAATTACTTCCTAATGGATTAGATGCCGGATTGTTTTGACGTAATACACTTAGATTTAGTTGGTTTGGCCACCAGTCACGATTCGTTGTCGCTGTTACATTTGAGTTCTTGAGTGGCACAACTGCAGGTGTGTTTTCTTTTACTGTCTTGTGTGGGTCTTCCGAAGCACTTGCCATGTAAGGACATTTAGCAGCGTTTTGTTTGGCATCTTCTGCACTCAGGGAGAGTGAAAACAGAATGCCATAAAATGCGATAATTTTTTTCATGAAATATTATTTTTTAGGGTGATAAAACTTGACTATACAATATTAATGCTTAAGTTTGTTTTATGAAAACGATATTTTAGATGATAATATTGATGATATAGATGAATATACAACAACTTCAATACGTACTGGCTGTTGCAGAAAACAGACATTTTGAGCTGGCTGCACAAAAATGCTTTATTACACAATCCACACTAAGTACGATGATTTCAAAATTTGAAGATGAAATTGGATTGCAAATATTTGATCGTAAAAATAAACCGGTTTCGATTACAACTGAAGGACAAATCGTAATTGAACAACTAAAAAATATAATCAATGATATTGAGCAACTGAACGAGTTGGTAAAAGAAATAAAAGGTGAAATAAAAGGCAATTTGAGTATTTCTGTCATTCCAACAATTGCACCTTATTTGCTGCCTTTGTTCATGCAGAGTTTTGCTTCTAAATTTCCTGATTTGAATATAAAAGTTAAAGAGCAAACTACCCATGAAATTATCAGGAACCTGAAATCCAGAGAACTGGATATAGGTATTATTTCCATTCCGGTAGAGGATAAGGATATTGTGGAACATAAGCTGTACGATGAACCTTTTGTTTTTTACGATGCAGGAAATACTGGCAAAAATCTTGTATCCGTTAAGAAGATTGATATGGGAAATTTATGTTTAATGGAAGAAGGCCATTGTATGCGCACTCAAATTATTAATCTTTGTGATCGCCATAACAAGCAATTGTTTTCCAAACTTAATTTTGAATTTAAGGCAGGTTCTATTGATAGTCTATTGCGTTTTGTCAGAGCCAATCAGGCTTCAACATTGTTGCCTTATTTGTCAATAATAGATTTTTCTGAGCGTGAAAAAAAGTTAATCAGTCATTTTGCAAATCCTGTTCCATACCGTAGCATTGGATTAGTAGTGCATCGTCATTTTGTGAAGAATAAAATTCTTCAAATTCTTAAAAATGAAATTATGGAGAAAGTAGCATCGGTATTGCCAGATAAGAAAATTACAGGCGAAAAATTATTTCCTTTGAAGCCACAATTTTAACTGATCCAGTTCTTTTGATAAGAATTATTAAACCCAATTAAAGTAAAGTATTTACGTTGATCTTTTTCGATAGATATAACAACCTGCTTCGGATGGATGATCTTCTACATAGTCATTCATATCTTCTTTGTAAAGTAATTGAACAATCATAAAATCTCCGGCCGCAACTACCGTAAAAAAAATACCTGTGAACAGCAAAAGCGTATTGCCTGTTAGAATTGAAATAAGAGAAGGAATAATTCCTAATATAATTGCCGGCATCAGTGCACCAGCAATATAATGTTTCACTTTTAATGGTTCTTTGCAATGACAGTATGGTGTCAGCATTTTCCATAAAACTCCAAATTTGATAGAGTTAAAACCTTTACTGGCAAATCTCGACCAGGTAATTCCATGTATCAATTCATGTGCAATAATTCCCAGGATAAATAAAATCAATAAAAGAAAGCTACTACCGGTAAAATCTGGTATAATTTCTTCAGTAAGTGTTTTTATAGAAGTTATACTAAGCATGTCTTTCCAAAGTAAATAGAAAGGCAAACCGAAAATTAAGCCAACTGGCAGAATTATAAAAAGACCAATAAGATTAGCTTTCGTCAGATTTATTGTCAATTGTTCTTTTTCAAATTGTTCCGGATGTTCCATTGCTAAAAATATTGATGTTAAGATGAGGTATTTTCGACTGAAAAATAATTAAATGACCTGAATTTTGTCTGTTTTTCATTTATATTCAGAAAAATCAAGTTCAATTTAGCCATATCTTAACCTGTAAATGCTAAAATCTCCGGCATTTCATTTTTACTATTACAAATAAAGCAGTATCTTTGCACCTCAAAATCTACAAAAAAAGTGGTAATTCCTGATTTAAAACTCATTTCCGGCAGATGCACGCAGTATCTTTCTACAAAAATTGCGGAAAGCTATGGGCAGGATTTGACACCTGTGGAAGTGATGCAATTCAGCGATGGTGAGTTTGAACCGGTTATTACAGAAAGTATTCGTGGATCTTACGTGTTTTGTATGCAAAGCACTTTTGCACCGGCTGATAACCTGATGGAATTATTATTATTGATCGATGCAGCAAAAAGAGCTTCTGCAGGATATGTGGTGGCTGTTATGCCTTATTTTGGGTTGGCACGTCAGGACAGAAAAGATAAGCCACGTGTGGCCATTGGTGCTAAACTGGTAGCCAATATGCTTGTTGCTGCAGGTGCACAGCGTGTAATGACCATGGATTTGCATTCACCTCAAATTCAGGGATTTTTTGATATTCCGGTAGATCATTTGGAAGCCGATGCTATTTTTATTCCTTATATGAAACAGTTAGGCATCGATGAGATGGTATTTGCTTCACCGGATGTAGGTGGTATTAAACGTGCCAGAAACTATGCTCGTCAATTTAATGCAGAGCTGGTTATTTGTGATAAACACCGTGCAAAAGCAAATGAGATAGAATCCATGAGATTGATTGGCGATGTTACGGATAAAAATGTTATTCTGGTAGACGACCTTATTGATACCGGTGGAACATTATGTACGGCAGCTAACCTCATTATGGAAAAAGGTGCAAAAAGTGTTCGCGCTTTAATAACACATCCTGTTTTGTCAGGCAAAGCTTATGAAAGAATTGAAGCTTCAGCTTTAACAGAATTAGTGGTTTGTGATACCATTCCATTAAAACAACCAAGTCCAAAAATTAAAGTGCTTTCCGTTGCGCCCTTGTTTGCAAGAGCGATCAGAAATGCACATGAGTATAAATCTATTAATTCATTATTCATTCAAAAAAAGTAATTTTATTATGCAAACCATTACCATTAGCGGAAAAGCAAGACCAAGCGTAGGAAAAGTAGCTACCAAAGCAGACAGAGCTGCCGGCAACATTCCTTGCGTTATGTATGCGGGAAACGAGGTGGTGCACTTCACATCAACTTTATCTGAGTTGAGAGGAATCCTGTACACACCTAAATTTTTCAAAGCCATTATCAATATTGATGGCACCACGCACGAAGCGTTGTTAAAAGATGTACAGTCACATCCGATAACAGAAGAAATTCGTCACATCGACTTTCATAAATTAACACCAGGTATTCCAGTTATCGTTGAAATTCCAATCAAAGTAGTTGGTTCTTCTCCAGGTGTAAAAGAAGGTGGTAAATTATTGGTGAAAGTAAGAAAGGTAAAAGTGAAAACTTTACCGGAAAACCTGAAAGATGTTATTGAAGTAGACATCACACCACTGAAATTAGGTCAGTCTTTCAAAGTAAGAGATATTAAGGAGCCAAACTTTGAGATATTAAACTCAATGTCTATTCCATTGGTATCTGTTGAGATAACAAGAGCGTTGAAATCTGCTGCAACAGATGCTGCAAAAGCAGAAGCTTCTGCGAAGAAAAAATAGTCAGCGACGGTTGATTATTCTAAAGGTCGAAGTGAAAACTTCGGCCTTTTTTATGTATATATTGAACTTATTGTGGATGAATTGCTTATGTTATTTGTAGATACATGACTATATTTGTTTTGCGTAAATTAATTTAAACCAACCGAATGAAATATTTATTTTACTTAATGTTCAGTACAACCATACTGAACGCATTTTCCGGCACATCTTTATGGCAAAGAGTAGCCAATAGGAATATATCAATTGAGGGAGAACGGAAAATTATTCCGCAAATTACTTCTTTAGTAAGATTGGATGATGCATCTTTTAGAGCACTACAGCCTGCTATTCCTTTATCAGCAAACAGTCAGGATCTTATCATCCAATTACCAACACCGGATGGAACAGAAATGTCGTTCCGTGTTTTTGAAAGTTCTTGCATGGAAAAACCGTTGGCGGATAAGTATCCGAACATAAGAACCTATCAGGCAGTTTCAATAGAGAATCCTTCAGTGACTGCAAAGCTGGATTATACAGAATTTGGTTTTCATGCAATGGTATTTAGTGAAAAAGGTATTTATTTTATTGATCCTTACAGTAACATAAATTCAGGATACTATAACTGTTATTACAAAAAAGGATATACCAGAGCAAACACCGGATTTACAGGTTGTGCCACAGAAAATCAGCAAGAGGAAACTATTTTAGAACAACAACGGATAACAATGCAGGATCCTGCAGCAACAGCATTATTGGCAGATGGTGTTAGACGAACATATCGTTTAGCACTTGCCTGCACAGTAGAGTATTCTCAGGCAGTAGCTGGTCCAACACCAACAAAAGCAGCAGTGCTAAGTGCTATGGTTACTTCCATGAACAGAATTAATGGATTGTATGAAAAAGACCTT
This sequence comes from Chitinophagales bacterium, assembly GCA_035389165.1. GTDB lineage: Bacteria > Bacteroidota > Bacteroidia > Chitinophagales > JADIYW01 > JADJSS01. The sequence continues at coordinate 1,984 of DAOORG010000060.1, read as the reverse complement.
TCCATACACATGAATCTGGTTGCCAATAATGATACGTTGATTTTCATAGGAAGCGATAGTTATTCTAATAATAATGGTGGTGCTATGCTTGGTCAAAATCAAACCGTGTGTAATGCAAGAATTGGAAGTGCTAATTATGATATCGGACATGTTTTCAGTACAGGTGGAGGCGGTGTTGCTTTTTTAGGATGTGTATGTAGTACAAATGACAAAGCAAAAGGAGTCACTGGTTCATCAAATCCGATAGGTGATGGTTTTGATATAGATTATGTTGCTCACGAAATGGGACACCAGTTTGGCGCTAACCATACGTTTAATGCAGGCTCAGGAGCTTGTTCAGGTAACAGAAATTCATCTACAGCTTATGAGCCTGGTAGCGGAATCACAATCATGGGTTATGCAGGTATTTGTGATGCAAACGATATTCTTTCTAATTCGGAAGATTTCTTTCACCGTGTTAGTATTGTTGAAATTTATAATCACATCAATTCTACTTCTTGTGAAGTACAAACAAATACAGGAAACACGCCACCAGCCGTTACAAACTATACAGCCACTTTTTCTATTCCATATAAAACAAGCTTTGAATTAACGGCCGCTGCAACGGATGCAGAAGGACATGCCATCAATTACCTTTGGGAAGAATGGGATTTAGGACCTTCCGGAAATTGGAATGCAGCCAATAATACCACAGCACCCATTTTTCGTTCGTTTAAACCATCAGCATCCGGAACACGTGTTTTTCCGGTTTGGGATAGCTTGATTAATAATGTTATTAAATACAAAGGAGAAGTACTGCCGGAAACTACCCGTGATGTGAAATTCAGATGTACGGTAAAAGATATAGATCCGGATGGCTATGGTGCCGTGAATGCACCGGACAATAACTTAACGGTAAAGTCTGTTACTACCAGTGCTCTATTCAGAGTAACCAGTCAGGCTACTGCAACCACATTTACAGGTAATACCAACCAAACTGTTGTATGGAATGTTGCCGGTACAACTGCTGCTCCAATATCTTGTGCAAATGTAAATATATATTTGTCATTAGATAGTGCCAGAACATTTCCATATTTATTAGCTTCTAACACACCGAATGACGGTACAGAGTCTGTCTTGATTCCTAATGTTGCAACCAATAATCCATCAGCACGTATAAAAGTTAAAGGAAGTGGAAATGTATTCTTTGATTTGAATGATGGTTGGATTAAAATAAATCAGGCTTTAGTGGCTGCATTTACCAGTAATACTACATCTGTCTGTGAAGGTGAAGCAATTACATTTACTAATGTTTCTCAAGGCAATCCTGATTCAGTGAGATGGACCATTAATGGTGGTTCGCCGACAACTTCCAATTCTGTAAATAGCGTTCAATCTACGTTTAATTCGCCTGGTAATTATACCATTAGCCTTACTGCATACAAAGCTGGTGCTGCAAATAATATATCATCAACAAATATCGAAGTAAAACCAAAACCAACTATTATTTTTAATCCAACAGCACCTATAACCTGTGCAGGTGAACCAATTAATATTACTGCGGAATATATTGCTGGTGCTACTTGTGTTTGGAGTACCGGTTCTTCTAATACAACGATTACTGTTGCACCAACTCAAGCAACTTATTATGCTGTCGAAGTAACAAATAATAGTTGTTCGTCATTAGATTCTGTTTTGGTGAATGTTAATCCGGTTAAGACAACAGATATCACAAGTGTAATTTGTGCCGGCGAAAGCGTTACAATAGGTAATAATGTGTTTACAGAAAGCGGCAACTTTACAACGGTTCTTCAAACCACAGAAGGTTGTGACAGTACGGTGAATTTAGCCTTGACAGTGAATCCAGTTAAGACGACAGATATCATACGCGTAATATGTGCCGGTGAAAGCGTTACAGTAGGAAATAATGTATTTACAGAAAGTGGCGATTTTACAACGGTTCTTCAAACCACAGAAGGTTGTGACAGTACGGTGAATTTAGCCT
>DAOORG010000059.1:7008-11925 GCA_035389165.1 Chitinophagales bacterium | reverse complement strand
TCTGCATATGCTACCGGAATAATATCCAAACTGTGCTCGTTGATATACTCTTTAAAATCGCCTTCTTCTGCATTCGGATTTTCTACTTTGAACAGTCGGTCGTATTCGCGCACTTCTACCGGAATGGCATATTGTACACTCACCCAATGCAAGGTTCCCTGCACTTTTATTCCTGAAGTATCCTGGCCGCTCTTGCTGTCTGTATGATACGTGCAATGAATTTCTGTAAGCTTTCCATCAGTATCTTTTACCACGTTGTCGCACGTCACGATAAACGCACCTTTCAAACGGATGGCTTTTCCAACTTCCATTTTAAACACTTTCTTTTGCGGTTCTTCCACAAAATCTTCGCGCTCTATATAAATTTCTTTGGTGAAGGCCACTTTTCGGTAACCGCTGGTTTCATCTTCCGGATTGTTTTCGATGTCTAATAAAATCTCATTTTCCAGATTGGTAATAATCACCTTCACCGGATTGAAAACTGCCATTCTGCGCAATGCAATCTTATTCAAATCTTCGCGCACACAAAATTCCAGTAAGGAAATATCATTGATTTTTTCACGCTTCGCAATGCCGGCTCTGTCGCAGAATTCACGAATAGCACTTGCCGTATAACCACGGCGACGCATTCCTGAAATTGTAGGCATACGCGGATCGTCCCAGCCGGCCACATGTTGCTCTTCTACTAATTGTTTCAGTTTGCGTTTGCTCATCACTGTGTAGTTCACATTCACGCGCGCAAACTCATATTGTTTGGATGGATAGATGCCTAATTTTTCAATACACCAGTCATACACTTCGCGATGTGGCACAAATTCTAATGTGCAAATGGAATGCGTAATCTTTTCTATCGAATCGCTTTGTCCGTGTGCGAAATCATACATCGGATAAATGCACCATTTGTCGCCGGTGCGGTGATGATGTGCAAATTTAATTCTGTACAAAAGCGGATCACGCATCAGCATATTCGGTGATGCCATATCAATTTTTGCACGCAATGTTTTTTCACCTTCTTTGTATTTGCCAGCTTTCATGTCGGCAAATAACTGCAGATTTTCTTCCACAGTTCTGTTGCGGTATTCGCTGTTGGTGCCTGCTTCCGTTGGTGTGCCTTTTTGTTCCGCAATCTCATCCGAAGATAAATCGCAAACATAAGCATCGCCTTGTTTAATTAACTGAACAGCGAAATCATACAGTTGATCAAAATAATCACTTGCATAAAAAATATTTTCCCAATCAAAACCTAACCATTTCACATCTTCCTGAATGCTGTCAACATACTCTGTGTCTTCTGTCACCGGATTGGTATCATCGAAACGCAGGTTGGTTTTGCCACCGAATTTTTTTGCGACACCAAAATTTAAACAGATAGACGAAGCGTGACCTAAGTGCAGATAACCATTCGGCTCTGGCGGAAAGCGCGTTAGAATGGAATCGTATTTGCCTTCTTTCAAATCATTATCGATGATTTCTTCTATAAAATTCAGTGATTTATTATCTTCTATGTGTGTTGTTTCCATTTTCGTATATTTTCGTTTTTCGACATCTCGTTCTATATTGGATGAAGAATCTTTTAGTATTTCATCATCAATATTACAACTGACTGTAACAATTTCGTATTCGTTTCGATGTTTCAGCTTTTCCAAATAATTTTATCAAGTCGTGAATTGCAGGACCGGATAATTCACCGACTAAACCAACACGCAAAAACTTCATCATGTCGCCGGTTTTAATATTGTTGGCAGCAGCAAAATCTTTTAAAGCAGTTTCTATAACGGCACCATCTGCTTCGGAAAATTGTTGCAGTAAATTATCAAACGCATCTGTGTCAAACTGATCTTTGATGTTATTTATTTTCGCCAATGATGCAGCATCATATTTTTCAGTTGCCTGAAATAAATAACCGAAGTGTTCAATATCATTAATAAAAACAAGACGCTCTTTAACCAGTCCGGCTGCTTTTACCAAATAGTCTGATTCCTGTTCGCCAAATTTAGCGGTCACCAAATCTTTTACCAAAACAGCTAATGCCTCGTCAGTTAATTTTTTGATATATTCGGCATTAAACCACTTCGCTTTTTCAAAATCAAATTTTGCACCTGCTTTGTGAATATGTTCAATGCTGAATGCTTCAATTAATTCATTTTTAGAAAAAATTTCCTGTTCCGTTCCAGGATTCCAGCCTAAGAATGCTAACATATTAAATACAGATTCCGGCAAATATCCTTTTTGTTTGTATCCTGAACTGACTTCGTTTGTTTTTGGATCTGTCCATTCCAGCGGAAACACCGGAAACCCTAAACGGTCACCATCTCGCTTACTCAATTTTCCATTTCCATCCGGTTTTAATAAAAGCGGCAAATGTGCAAATTTTGGCATAGAAGCTTCCCAACCCAGATATCGATAAAGTAAAACATGCAAAGGTGCACTAGGCAGCCATTCTTCACCACGTATGACATGCGAAATCTGCATTACATAATCATCGCACACATTGGCTAAATGATAGGTAGGCATACCATCGCTTTTCAACAACACTTTGTCATCCATCTGCGAACTGTTGACAACAACCCAACCGCGTATTTCATCATAAAATTTCACGTCTTCATCGGCTGGTAATTTTATACGAATGACATAATGTTCATTGTTTGAAAGTCGCTGTGCCACTTCAGCTGATGAAAGTGTCAGTGAATTTTTTCCCAACTCACGTGTGTTAGCATCGTATTTAAAATTTGCGATGCTTGCTTTAAGTTGATCCAGTTCTGATTCCGTATCAAATGCATAATAAGCAAAGCCTGCGTATAATAATTGTTCCGCATATTGACGATAGCTGGCTTTTCTGTCGCTTTGGCGATAAGGTGCATGAACACCGTCACCAAATCCAACGCCTTCATTCGGTTCAATACCTGTCCATTTTAAGGATTCTATGATATATTGTTCCGCACCTGGTACTAAACGGTTCTGGTCGGTGTCTTCGATTCTTAAAATAAAATCGCCGCCATGTTTTTTAGCAAACAGGTAATTATACAAAGCGGTGCGCACGCCACCAATGTGTAGCGGACCGGTTGGACTGGGTGCAAAACGAACTCTAACTTTACTGCTCATACTTTATTTTATTAGAAATTAGCTGAATAGCTAATTTGAAAATTGTAATTTCGGACTGTAAAAATAAGTAATTAGCCTTGTAAAATGTATTTTGTCAGGATACCATATATTATTAAAAAACTATTTCCGCAACATATTTGGGATTTACCAAACCGAGAAAACAAGATTTACCTGACATTTGACGACGGACCGCACCCGGAAATCACACCTTGGATACTGGAACAACTGAAAAAATACCATGCAAAAGCTACATTTTTTTGCTTGGGCGCACATGTTGAGAAATATCCGGAAATAGTAAGTCAAATTGTAGCAGATGGACACGCAATAGGTAATCATGGATATGCTCATTTAGATGGTTGGAAAACGAACGATGATGATTATTTGCAGGATTTTATACGCGGTCAAAAAATCTTGAAACAAATCACATCTTTTGATGTAAATATATTTCGGCCTGCATATGGGAAAATTAAAAAATCTCAAATCTTAAAACTTAAATCAACTATTGCTACGCAGAAGGCATCAATTATAAACTGGAGTTTAATGGCCGGCGACTTTGATCAGCAGATTACTTCAGAACAATGTTTTTCAAACTTGCAACGTATAAAAAGTGGTGATATCGTGGTTATGCATGACAATGATAAAGCAAGAAAACATTTGGAATATTGCCTGCCTAAATTTTTAGAATTTTGTAAAGAAAGAAGTTTTAGTTTAAATAAATTGAATCTATAAAGATTAACGTATTATTTATCTCTCATGACTCACGACTCACGACTCACGACTTTTGTTGATACACACACACATTTATACGAAGCACAATTTGATGCTGACAGAACAGCAATGATAGAACGTGCAATAAATACTGGTGTTTCCAAGATGATTATTCCAAATGTAGATGCTACAACTATTAAAGGAATGTTGGATTTGGTGCAACAGTTTCCAACCAATATTTTTCCGATGATGGGCTTGCATCCGTGTTATGTAAAGCTTGAATCGTACAAAGCTGAGTTAGAAATTGTGAGACAGTATTTATTTAACGACCATAAAGAAATCTCCAATCTCCAATCTCCAATCTCCAACTCTTTTATTGCTGTTGGCGAAATTGGCCTTGATTTATATTGGGATAAAAGCACGCTTGATATTCAGAAAGAAGCTTTTGAATTGCAATGTGACTGGGCCATTGAAAAGCAGCTGCCGGTTGCCATTCACTCGAGAGATTCTACACACATTTTGATTGAACTTCTGAAGAAAAGAAAAAATAAACCTCGCGGTGTTTTTCATTGTTTTACAGGTAGTCTGGAAGAAGCAAATGAAATTTTAAAACTCGGATTTTATGTAGGCATTGGTGGTGTGGTAACGTATAAAAACACACATTTAAGAGACACGTTAAAACATTTGCCGTTAGATAAAATAGTGTTGGAAACAGATGCACCTTATTTGCCGCCGGTACCATTCCGTGGCAAACGAAATGAAAGTGCTTATACTAAACTTGTGGCAGAGACGTTATGTTCTGTGTATGAGAAAGGATTGGAAGAGATTGCTGCTGTTACCACCCAAAATGCAAAGGATTTATTTGGCATTTAATTCGTAATTTTACAATGAAATTCAACGTATGAAAAAATCACTTTTAATACTATCGGCAATTGCTATGTTTGCAGTTTCCTGTTCAAAACCAGAAGAAGAGACAGGTCCTAAATTAATTTTTAAATTCAGATTTGATTCCACGCAAACAAGATTGAATAACTTTGGGCAGCAAGTAACAGTATTGCCTGCAGGACATAGCGCACAATCGCCAGTTTTTCATTCTATGTCGGCACA
>DAOORG010000059.1:0-6908 GCA_035389165.1 Chitinophagales bacterium | reverse complement strand
TAAATCCAAATTGCGATAATTTTATTGTCCGTATTTTATTGGCAACGTAATATAGCAATTCACGTCTTTGCCATTTTGTTTGGCAGGTGTCCATTTTGGCATGCCTTCAATCAATAAAATAGTTTGAAGTTCAAAAGATGGATTATCCGTTTTTACAATTTTAGGATTTTTTGCATCACCTAACGTGTTGATATAAAATTTAACCAGTACCGTCGCATTTTTTCCAACTAAGGTATCCGGAATAAATGCTGTTCCGGAAGCAATATATTCTTTTAAACCAGCTTCACCATCCGGAAATTGTGGCATAATCTGTGCTTTTTCCAGGATAACGGATTCATCATCGATAGAAGAAACTTCTACTTTTGCTTCTTCTTTCACCTGATACAAAAACGGACGTGCCATAGAATCCAGTTTTCGTTCTCCTGCCATCATAGAGTCTACATTTCCACCGTATTTGGAATACAGGATATCACCTTTTGGAAAGGTGTTTTTAGGTGGTTTAAATCCGGTAAACGATATATAAAGCACTAAAGCAACAAGGTAAGTCAGGTATTTAAAATTCATACATTCTGTTTCATCAAACTTAGTCAAAAATTACGCCAAAGTCAATTAATCAGTCATTTTTATAATAGTAGGAGAAACCATAATTAACAACAGAATAAATGCTGTAGGCTAAAAAAAAGAAAGCAAAATCCAGTTGATTTCTCATGCCAAAAAGCAGAATGTAAATTATAATCACTACTGCAGACAAAATAAATTTAAGAACGATGGCTGCAAGGTTGCCACCCATCATTTTTTTACTGTCTTTTTTGCTGGCAGTTGTAACAATGTAGCAGTAAATAAAAGAGACAATACTAATTCCAATGGTCATCCATCGGTATCCTAAAACCAACGGTTCAGCGATGAAAAAACTGGAAATAATAAAGAGTATCGTGATAAATACCAGCGTGAAGTACCATTTTAATTGCATCTCTAAATTAGCTTATTTGCTTGTAAATTCTGTAAAAGGCAATACTAAGACCTGAAAGAAGCATCAAAATTAATAAAACAGGACTTATTTGAAGTTTTTTATCCAGATAATAACCAATAGCTCCAAATATTCCGATGATGGCAAACATTTCAAAGACCATTCCTGAATAGATTATCCAGTTGCTTGTTTTTTTATCCGATGTGTTGTTGTTGACCGGTTTTGTTGGTTTCTCCATGCTGCTCTGCTTGTTGTATGGGTTTAATTACAGAAGATATATTTACCAATGATCCATTAATGGCAGCACCTTCTTCAACGGTAAGTTTTTTATATTTCACATCTCCTTCAAAAACGGCGGTTGCTCTGAAAAACAAAATACCATTAACTTCCAGATTGCCTTTCACTTTTCCTTCAATGGTGAGGTCGTTGCATTTTATGTTGCCGTTTACCTGTGAAGCTGCACCAATAACAACTTTTGACGCACAATTGATATTTCCAATAATCTTTCCATCAATTCGAAAATCCGTCTGTGCGCTAATGTCACCAGTTAAAACGGTACCGTCATTAATTTTGTTAGCAACCATGGTTTCAAGGTTGCTTTTAGGTGCAATTTTTGAGAACATATTATTTATTTTATAAATTTTAACGGATCAATAGCCTGACCTCTGTACCAAAGTTCCAATTTGGTACTATAGCCTTTTGCCGCTAGTTGCTTACCCGACTTAGCAACTATATCACCTGAATTGACAAAGTTACCTGTTTTCTTTAATACTTGGCTATTGTTTTTTAATATGTAAACCAATTGATTTTCAGCTTGTATGACGATGTAAGCGCCATTTTCCGGAGAATTACCGGTCAAAATCACATTTCCGGAAAGCACAGCCTTCACGTCTTCATCGGCACTTGCTGAAAAGGTTATTCCCGGATTTATAGTCGAGAATTTAGCAATTATAGCTCCGGAAACCGGCTTTTCTATCAATAAATTACTCAGAATACTTGTTTTCGTGTCTTGTACAGATTCCAGTAATTCAGCATTTTTAAGTCCTTTTTCTACTTCTCTAACAAATTTTGACTCATCTGTTGTTTTAATGCTCAGAATTCCGGTATCTACTTTTGATTTTTTTATAGGTGATTTTACAGCATCCACCACAATTTTGTCATTCAGAATATTTTGAAGGTTACTGATGTATTTTTGCTGCGCTTTCACTTTGTCATCCAGTTCTTCCGCTTTCAAACTCATTTGAACCACTTGTTTTCTTCCCGAAGAGGAACCATAGCCAGGAATGTACTGTTTTAAAGGCGTAAAGGCAATTAATAGGAAGTTTAATAAGGTGAAAAATCCCAGTAAAAGTCCAGTAACTGCTATCACGTTCAAGCGGTTAAGTTCCAATACCATTTTCACATCATAGCTTTTTTCATCTACAATTTGAAAGCGATAAACGTTCTTAAGTTTAGCTCGCCATTGTTTCCAATCAGGTTTTTTTATTGCCATAAAGCCGAATTAAATAAATTTCACTCGAATAAGTAAAATAAATTTAGGAAATTGCGTTAAAATTAGGGAATTAAAACGAGCATGCGACTATCAACTGTTAAAAAACTGTTTTTCTTGGTTTGTTGCCTTTTCATCTTTTCAGGAACTTCATTTGCTGATAAGAAAAAGAAAAGTGCCGGCAAATACGAAAAACCAAATATAATCAAAAGGGCATGGGGCGATCTGACGACCAGAAATAACTATTATTTCAATGCCAATGAATTGTACAAAGAGTTAGTACATACTTACCAGTTTCAACGAGAACTCGACTACAATAAATTACTTCCTTTTTATTATCACGATCAGGCTGATTTTTCCGGTTATACCAGCGAACTGGAAACCGTAGCAAAAAAAACCGGCATAGTGTTGCAATTACATGATTACAGCAGATGGCGCGATAATGCTTTTTTATTATTAGGTAAATCTCAATTTTTACGGCAACAATACGACACATCTCTTATCACTTTTCAGTATATCGTAACCACGATGAAACCCGGAAAGATGAATTTAAAGCTGGAATACAGTAACAAAGACCGGTTGAAATACATACGAAAACGTCAGAAAGAACTGGCGAAACAAATGGGAGAAAAGAAAAAGTTTATAGAGTTTAAATACAAAGAACAACAGGAAGAAGCCAAGGAAAAAGCCGAAACAGCAAGAGAAAAACAGGAAGCGGCCATTGCTAAAAAGAAAAAGGAATTAGAGGAAATTATTAAAGCTAAGAAAAAGATAATTGAGCTTCAGAAAAAAGGTAAAAAAATTCCACCGGAGCTGATTGCGAAAGCAAAAGGCAAAACAACAAAAATAGATTCCACCGTTTTGAATGCTACTACTACAGCCAAAAAAGTGGATAAACCTAAATACGATTCAAACCTTCCGTATGTTTTGTTAGGCGATCAATATGTTGCCAATCCGTTTTATAAAGACACCACCGGCGATCGAAAAAATCAAAATCCGCTGAAAGAACTCGATCCTAAAAAAGAAGCGAAGTTTGATAAACTCACCTTGTGGGAAAAAATGAAACACAAAGCATCAAGGCCGGAAGCATTGGTGTGGATGGCAAAATCGTTAATTGAAACCGATAATTTCGCAGACGCCAAAAGTATGATTTCATATGGTAAAGCTTTGCATAAGCTTACTAAAAAACAACGCAGAGAATTTTATCTAATCGATGCCTATTACAATATGCGCAGAAATGATTTTTCACCGGCAATTGAAGAGCTGGAAACCGCAATGTTGTATTTCAAAAAGAAAAAAGAAAAAGCCTACTACGAATACATTTTGGCGCAATTGTATCAGAAAAATAACCAACCTGCCGATGCGGTAGATTATTTCGTAAAAGCAGGTAAACATACGAAAACAGAAGAGCTGAATTTATTTTCTCAAATTCAACTGGCAAAACTATACAGCGAAAATCCGGATCTGGCAACACAAGACATTGTAAAAATGTTGGCAAAGCTTATAAAGATGGGTAAAAATAAAGACCATGCCGATGAAGTTTTATATACCATAGCAAATTATTACTACTACCAAAGTGATACTACAAATGCTATTGCCTATCTTGAAAAATCTATCAAAAAATCTATTGGTAATAATGAACAGAAAGGAAAATCATTTCTTCGTTTAGGTGAGATTTATTTTGATAAAGAAGCATATGAACCGGCTGCTGTAAATTATGACAGTGCTATTGCTTACTTGCCAAATACGGTAGAAAACTATGATAAAATAGTAGCCAGAAAAGAAATCCTCAGCGATTTGGCTATGTATGCCAGAACCATACAGCAAGAAGATAGCTTACAGCGACTTGGAAAAATGAGCAAAGCAGAGTTGGATAAATACCTGGCAGACGCAAAAGAAAAACAAGACAAAGAAGAGAAGAAAAAATCAAGATTCAGTAATGATGGTGGTGACAACAGTTACCAGCAAACTGCTTTCATTCCTGAAGATGCCATTTCCAACGGCTTGTGGTATTTTTATAATCCGGATTCCAAAAGCAGAGGTTATAACGATTTTATCAGAATTTGGGGCGACAGAAAATTGGAACCTAACTGGAGAAGAAGTAACAAAACAGGATTTTTTGATGAGTTAACTACGCAACCAGACAATCAGAATAATGAAGATACTACAGCAGCTTCAAGCAAACCTAAAAATAAACCAGGCGTTGCAACGGTTACTGATTCATTAAAGATTCCTAAAACACCGGAAGATTTTATGAAATCTGACAGTAAAATTGCAAATGCATTATTTGGTACAGGAGAAATTTTCAAAAATAAACTCAATAACATTCCAAAAGCAAAACAAGTATTCGATGAGTTGGTACGCAGATTTCCAAACAGCGATGTAGATGCGATTGCTCATTATTATGAATACCTGATTTACACAGAGCAGAATTTAAAAGGATTGGCTCAAAAAGAAAAAGATTATATTTTACAGAATTATCCGCTGAGTGAAGTGGCAGATGTGTTGAACAATGCAGGAAAAGTAGTAATACCAGACGCATCCGTTGAAACTGTAGAAAAATTATATGCTTCGACTTATCAGCTTTTCCAGGAAGAAAATTATAAACAGGTAATCAATAACAGATTCATTGCTAAAACCAGATATCCGGGCTCGCCACAGTTGCCGCAATTTGAATTTCTGGAAGCCGTCTCCTTAGGGAAAACATTGCAATTTGAAGCCTATAAAAAAGCGCTGACAGATATTATCATAAAATACAACGATGGAGAAATCAAAAAGAAAGCACAGGAATACCTGATTTCATTTATTCAGTATGAAAGCAAACTGAATGATTCTACCATGCAAATCTTAACAACACAAAACGCACCAAAACCGGTCGATACACTGACACCAAAATTTGTTACAGACACAACCGATTTGTTTGTACTGATTCAATTAAAAGACAAATACATAAAAGTGTCGGAAATAATTACAGGTATTCAGAAGTTTAACAAAAAGAATTTTAACGACATGAAAATAAAAGCAAATCCTGTTTTTATAGATGGTTATGCAATTGTACAGATTAAAAAATTTGAAGGAATTACAGACGCAAAAGCATATTTTACAGCATTGCAGGCAAATGCAACGGAAGTCGTTGGTGAAAGTAATGTTGCGAAAGCTTCCTTTTTTATAATTGCACCGTCCAATCTTAAGTTAATGAAGACAACAGCAGATTTGGATATATATGCACCATTTTTCATGAATAATTATTTAAAAGAATGAAGAGAATAGTAGAGTGGATAAAAGAGCCAAAGAACTTGTGGAAATTGTTCGGCGGATTTATTGTAAGTTTCATCTTGTTTTTTGCATTAGTAAGAATAGGTGTATTCGGAAGTTTACCGAGTTTTGAAGAATTGGAAAATCCTTCTGCCAATCTTTCATCAGAAATTTATTCAGCAGACTCTGTCCTGATTGGTAAATATTATGTAGATAACAGAAGTAATGTATCTTATGAAGAATTACCCAGCTATCTTACAAAAGCATTGGTGGCCAATGAAGATGAGCGTTTTTACGATCATTCCGGAATCGATTTTTTCGGAACACTTAGAGCTGTCGTTACCTTAGGTAAAGGTGGCGGTGGTAGTACCATCACTCAGCAGCTTGCGAAAAATATGTTTCACAACCGCGCAAGAAATATCGTGCAACGTATCATGCAAAAAGCAAAAGAATACGTAATTGCGATAATGCTGGAGCGAAGATATACCAAAGAAGAAATCATCGCCATGTATTTCAATACCTTTGATTTCGTAAACAATGCTGTCGGCATTGAAAGTGCCTCCAGGATTTATTTTAATAAATCGCCTAAAGAATTGTCTGTAGAAGAAGCTGCTATGTTTGTCGGCATGCTGCAAAATCCTTCTTATTACAATCCAAGAAGATTTGAACAACGTACGCGCGATCGTAGAGCTACCGTTTTAAGAAAATTAATGGAGCAAGGTGCCATTACAGAAGCACAATTTAGTGCAGTTAAAGACAATCCGATAAAACTGGATTTTCATCCGGAATCTGCTAATGACGGATTGGCACCGTATTTCAGAATGGTGGTCGCTGAGGAATTAAAAAAATGGGCAAAAGAAAATAAAAAACAGAACGGAGAAGAATATAATATCTATACGGATGGACTGAAAATTTATACGACCATCAACACACGTATGCAGCGCTATGCCGAAGAAGCCGTAACACAGCATCTTACACGCTATCAGGCTATTTTTAATTCGCAATTTGCCGGTGGCTGGAAACCATGGGAAACAAAAGCTGGAAAACATATTTTGGAAACTGCTTGTAAATACACAGACCGCTGGGCTGCTTTAAAAGAACAAGGCCTCAGCAAAGATGAAATCCTGCAGAATTTCAAAACTGATAAACACAGAATGAAAGTCTTTACCTACAAAGGGATGAAAGACACCACGCTGA
>DAOORG010000058.1:0-12076 GCA_035389165.1 Chitinophagales bacterium | reverse complement strand
CTTGTATGGAATTTAATGCATTAAAAATAAAATGCGGATTCATTTGTGATTTTAGTGCTGTTAACTCTGTTTCTGTTTGCAATAATTTGAGTCGGTTTAAGTCTGCTTCTTTTTTATCTGTTTCATATTTTAATTGCAACGCATTAAACGATTTAATTTTTTCGTTATCGAGCATTTTTTCTTTCAGCTCCGTATACTTTTTAGAAGCATAAAAGGCATTTTTAAAATCCTCTTGTTGCTCATAGATATCAATTTTGAGTTTGGTGATTAGTACTTCTTTTTCTATATCAGTATTTTTTTTTGCCAGTTCCATACCTTTTTCTGCATATGCCAATGCTACATCATATTGTTTAAGGCGCAAATAGCAATCTGTGTACTTTACCATATTTCCGATAAGTATAGCATTGTAGCCATCTTCTAAGCATAGCTGCTCTGAAACAGCTAAATGATCAAGTGCATCATCTGGTTTATTTAATAAAATTAAATGACCGGCTAAATTAGATTCGCTTATAGCCATTCCATATCTGTTGTTTAGTTGCTCAGAAATAGCCAGTGCGTTCTTTGAATATCGTATTCCGTTTTCCGGATCATTTAAGAAACAATAAGCAGCATCTATATTAATATACATTTGCGCATGGATGAGATCAACAGGAACAGAATTTAGTTGAACTTCAATTTCTTTATAAATACGCAACGCTTCTTCATATTGGTGTGTGTGCATGTAGACCATGGCAATATTTGCTTTGGGTTTAATTCTGTTTTTCCAGTTGCTGTTTTCTGACAAAATAATATCAGCTTTTAAATAACACTTTAATGCATTCTCAAAATCTGCCAATAGATAATAATAAACGCCATACTGCTGAATAGAAATCCCAATTCCTTCCTGATAGTGTAATGCTTCTGCTATTGTTAATGCTTCTTCTATTAGTAATTTCGTTTTATCCAGGTCAACATTTAAATAATATACTACTAACTGATTCAGTAAATCAAACCGTTCTATACATGGTGCAATTGTAGTATTTAATTTTAATTCTAATTCTTTGATAGTTATATCTTCAGCCATACTGATTCAGCATTGAGTTTTATGCAGAAAGCAATAAAGATATTAAAAAAATCAAATAAACTCTTCCTGCAAAATCAGAACATATTATTATCGGTCATTACCAGCATTCATGGTTTTATTGTAAATTTACAGTCTGATGCTGAACAACATAAAACACTTTATCTTTTATCTTTTTCTGCGACTACGCACCAAAAAAGAAATCGTACGTCAGCCTGTTTCACTTGCTCTGGCAAAAACAATTGGCATTTTATTTTATGCAGATGATGTGTCTAAAAATGACGTTTTACTGGCTTTCATACAACAATTAAAATTACAACAAAAAGATGTTCAACTATTAGGATTTATGCCTAAACGTGAATTTGGATTTGTGTATCCTTTCCCATTTATAACAGAGAAAGACACCAATTGGTATGGCAAACCCGGTGGCGGAACATCCGGTTATTTTACAAGAACGCCATTTGATATTATGATAAACTTTCATCCGGAAGAATGTTTACCACTTGAATATATGTCGGCTGTTTCTGCGGCAAAATTTAGGGTTGGCTTTAATAAGGAACCTGAGAATGCTAACTATGATTTAATATTAATTCCTAAAGAAAATAAGAATATTTCTAACTTAATTCAGAACTTAGAGAAATATTTGAAGTAAATTAGTCAATAGTCATTGGTCAATAGACATTAGTTTCATTAAAACTTGTTACTTCCATTGACAAAAAAAAGAAAGTATGTTGAATTTAAAAGGTGTTGGTGTTGCATTGGTTACACCATTTAACGAACAAAAAGAAATCAATTTTACAGAGTTTGAGAATGTTGTCAACTATGTGATTGAAGGTGGCGTAGACTATGTTGTCGTGCTGGGAACTACCGGTGAATCTGTGACTTTAAACAAACAGGAAAAACAAGATCTAATAAAAGCTTGTGTGGCTGCAACCGATAAGCGCGTTCCTGTCATTGCTGGTTTTGGCGGCAATGACACCAGAAGTATCATCTACGATATTAATCATGCTGACTTAACCGGTGTGGATGGCATTTTATCCGTTTCACCTTATTATAATAAGCCAACACAAGAAGGCATTTACGAGCATTATAAAGCGATTGCAACCAATACAGATTTGCCGATTATCTTATACAACGTACCGGGAAGAACCGCGTCTAATATTCGTGCTACAACAACATTAACTTTGGCACACGAATTCAAAAATATCATCGCCATTAAAGAAGCCAGCAACGACTGGCAACAGATATTCTGGCTGGCACGCGAAAAGCCACAGGATTTTTTATTGATTAGTGGAAACGATGATTTAATTGTACCTCAAATTTCTATTGGTTACGATGGTGTAATTTCTGTTATTGCGAATGCTACGCCGAAACACTTTTCTACGATGGTGCATCAGGCGCTGAATGGCGATTTTGCTTCTGCAAGAAAAACGGTTTATGAACTGGACGAGTTAATTACGTATTTATTTGAACAGGGAAATCCGGCTGGTGTGAAAGCTGCTATGAAACATTTAGGTGTTTGCGACGATCCTGTTCGTTTGCCATTGATGCCTATCAATGCAGAATTGCGTAAAAAAATTGCGTTGAAAGTAGATGGTTTGTATGCAGTTAAATAATTTTATTTGATTATTGAACATTTTATAAATAGCCTTGTTGTTGTATTATGAAAAAAAATATAAGCATAACCACTTTTTTAAGCATTCTGTTTTCTTTGATTGCATTTACTAGCACCGCTCAAAATTCGGACACTGCTATTTATATAAAAAATTTTACCAATCTGGAAGAAGCACTGAAAAACCCTAATGAAGTTTTTCGTTTAGATTTAAGTAATCAGCTACTCAACAACACTCAACTTGAGGCACTTACAAAATTCAAAAATCTTAGATTTTTGAGTTTAAAAAATGACCACCTGAAAGAAGTACCTAAAAGTATTTCAGAATTGACAAACCTGAGAGTGCTGGATTTAAGTGGAAATGATTTTAAATTTTTACCAACTGAAATCAAAAAACTTAAAAAATTAGAAGAAATCTATTTAAACAACGAACCGAATGCTGACATCAATCAGGAAGTTGGTCTCTTAAGTAAATTACCAAATTTAAAAATACTACACCTTGAAAACGATGGTCTTGGAATTATCCCTAAAAGTATAAATAGTTTAAAAAACCTGGAAAAACTATACCTCAACGATAATAACATTGTTGATTTTCCGGATTTTTTAACGAAAAATAAAAAGCTACTGTATATAGACATGAAGAACAATCCGTTGCAATGGAAAGGTGAGCGACCTTTTGGAATTACGATTAATTTTTAGATTATTAATTCAGGCTTACCACACAAACAGTTTTCGTCGTCTTACTTCGTCTTTTAACAACTTTAACTCTCGTCCCATTTGTCCTGCAACGCTGGTATTTTCCTGCGCACGACGAATCAAATAAGGTATTACATCTTTCACCGGTCCATATGGCATGTATTTACTTGAATTGTAGTTTTCTTTCGCAATATTAAAACTGATGTGGTCGCTCATGCCTAAAAGCTGTGAGAAATGCACATGCGGATGATTATTGGGTAATTTTTTTTGATGCATTAATTGTGTGGCCAATAAAGTGCTTTTTTCATTGTGAGTCGCCACACAGACCGCTACTTGTTCAATGTTGCCAATTGCGAACCTGAGCGCTTCATCATAATCTTTATCTGTATTTTCTTTGGAAGTCTGAATAGGATTTTCATAACCAAGTTGCTTTGCTCTAACTTCTTCTTTTTCCATGTATGCGCCGCGCACTAATTTTGCAGCATAGATGAAACCTGCTTGCTTTGCTTTTTCTACCGTATCTTTTAAAAACTGCAATCTGTCTTTTCGGTATAGCTGAACGGTGTTGTAAATAATCGGCTTTTCCTTATTGAATTCACGCATCAGCTCAAACGTCAAATCATCCAACGGTTGCTGTATCCAGCTTTCTTCCGCATCTACAAACAGACTTACATTATTTTCAAATGCCAGTTTAGAAATGGAATAGATTCTATCTTTAGCTGCCTGATAGATTTCATTTTCTTTGTTCGTTAATACTTCATTAGCATGCAATTTTTCTAAGATAGAAAACGGAATTAATCCGGTAAATTTAGAGCACACTATATCAACCGCATCATTGTCTTTTGCAAACAATATGGCTTCTTTTATCGCATTTTCTGTTCGTTGAAAATCTTCTTCGCTTTCTTTGCCTTCTACACCATAATCTAAAATACTTTGCACTTTATATTGATACAACTGGTTTATTTTTTTAGTGGCCAATGGAAGTGTATCACCACCGCAAAAAACAGCATAGATAGTTGGACGCATACCAATCGCCACCGGAATTTTAAATCCTGCATCCATCATTTTAGAAGCGGCGCGTGTACCGAATTTCACCAACCAACCCTGATTAATTAATCGGAAAATCTGGTAATCTCGAATCAACTCATAATTCGGCTTATATGCGAAAGCATTTTGTGTATTATCGAAATTTAATGTTGTCATTGGTCAATAGTCGATGGACAATGGTATTATTTAATTATACAAAACTACTAAAAATTCTATACTATGGACAATCGACTACTAACTATCGACTATTCCATATTTCCCAGCTTTTTTCTGCTTGCAGGTATAACATTTCCAATCCGTTTTTTGTTTGCGCACCACGCAGTTTTCCTTCTTTAAGAAAAAGAGTTTCTTCCGGATTGTAAATCAAATCGTAAAGCAAATGATTATTCGTAATAAAGTTGTAAGGAATTTTCGGCGCAATCTCAACGTTTGGGTACATACCTAATGGAGTGCAATTAACGATTACGGAAGAACTACTGGTGGTGTTTTCATTCAATTCATCATAAGAAATTGATTGATCACTCTTATTTCTGGAAACATATTGAAAAGAAATTCCAAGCTTTTTCAATACATATTCCACAGCTTTGGATGCGCCGCCAGTTCCAAGAATTAATGCAGATGTGTGGTGTGCTTTCAGTAATGGTTTCAAGCTCATTTCAAAACCGTAACAATCTGTGTTATAGCCAATTTTCTTTCCATCGATAAATTTAATGGTATTGACAGCTCCAATTTCTTTTGCATCTTCATTTAATTCATCTAAAAACGGAATAATTTTTTCTTTATACGGAATGGTGACATTTAAACCAGTTAGATTTTTATGCTGTTCACATAATTCCGTAAAGTCTTCTATTTTTTCTAATGGAAAAACATCGTATTGGCAATCTGTAATTTTTTCTTTTTGAAATTTCTCTGTAAAATATCCTTTAGAAAAAGAATGAGACAAAGGAAAACCTATTAAACCAAATTGTTGCATTTGCAGTTGATTTTTAAATTGAGATTCCCGCTTTCGCGGGAATGACTCTTAGCTGTTTTGTAAATTCTCCATTAATTATATTCTGCCAGGATATTTCCAATGGTGACATTTTCTCTTAATTCTTCACTGAAATCAAATAATGTTTGATGTGCTCCAAAATTTTCTTCCAGTAACATTCGTAATAATACTTCGCCTTCTTTTGGTTTATTTTCCATAAATGCTATGGCACATATGGCATAATTAAGTTCTATGGTTGTTTTACAAACTTCAGCGCCTTTGATTAAAATTTCTCTGGCTGTTTCTGTATCACTGTTTAATGCCATTAATTTTGCCAGAATAAAATAGGCTTCATAACGTTTTACAAAAATATCAATGGCTGTTTCGCAGGCATCAATGGCTACTTCTGTTTCGCTGATTTCCATAGCGGCTTCTGCCATTGCCAGACAAAACTCGTATTGTTCTTTCTCCAGCTCGTTTGCTTTCTGAAAAGATTTATAGGCTTGTTCCCAAAGACCTTCATGCTTGTATGATTCGCCAATTCTAAAATAAGCGTCAGACAATGAAGGATTATCGTGTACGGCTTTTCTGTAGCAATAACGCGCCATTTTCATATCACCTAAAGCTTCATGACATTTTCCTTGTAAGAAATAAATTTCATCGTCGGCTTCAAAGGTGTTGCACATGTCTTTGATGACTTCTAGCGCTTTTACAAATTCTCCTTTTTTAAAATGAAGTTCTGCAATATCCTGATAAACAAAATCGGCATCATCGTTGATGGCCAATACATATTCAAAAGCTTCAATCGCATTTTCATATTCATCTACACCGCGATAAGAACATGCCAGGTTATACCATGCAAATTCATTGTAAGGATTGATGTCGATTAATTTCTTATGAAACGGAATGCTTTCTTCATACTTATCTGTAATTTCAATGCAATAATTAAAGCGATTTAATGCTTCTTCATTATTGGGTTCAATTTTTAAACAAGCAACCAGGCAATCATACACTTCAAAATATTTTTCCCAATCTTCATACACATCGCACATTTGAAGATAAATATCTGCTAAATCATCACGTTCAGAAGTTTCCAGTAATTTTTCTAAAATATCTATGGCGTCTTTATACCGAGATTGAAATGTAAATATTTCTGCTCTTAATAAATAAATACCTATTTCTGAACTGTCGTAAATCTCAGCTTTTTCCAGAATTTCCAAGGCAAGATTTAATTGTTTCAATTCAAAATAAACCTGTGCTTTTTTTATGAGTAATATGGAAGAGTATGGATATTGTTGTAGTGATTTTTCTACCGCAAGCATAGCTTGTTCAAATTGTCCTTTTTCTTCATAATATTCAACGATAGCTTCAAAGTCATCCTGATCGAAAAAAGGCGTATGATCGTTTTTTACCGATTGTTCAAACTGTGCAATTAATTCAGCAACATTTATATTATTGTCGTTATCAAAATCGAAATTACTCATAGGCTATTCTATTTCAAAGTTAATACTTAATATTGTAATACAATTTAAGACAAAAATTAATTGTTAAAGATGAAACATACTTCAATAGTTATTAACATTTTGGTATTACTAACATATTTTTCCGCCTTCGGACAAGATTCTGTTATTGTAAACAATAATTCCACTGAGGAAGTTCACTTTAAGCGATTAAATAAGGTACAACAGAAATATTTGCATTGGATTGACAAAAAAAACAGAGAATTTCCGTTTGCAGTTCCGGCTATTGCTTACAATCAATATGACGGCGTTCAAGTTGGAGCATCTCTAATAAATTTAAAACAACCGGTAAAAAATGTCGACTTTACCGCAACATTATTATACGGTATCAAATCAAAGAAAGTAAACGGAACGGCAAATCTGGATTATTACATTAAACCGAAGAAAAGTGTGGTTTCGCAAATTAAACCTGGTGTAAAATTTCAGTCATTTACTTACTACGATTTTGTAAAGCCATTGAAATATTATGCGATACATCCTGAAATCAGTATTGACCTGAACCATAGAACAGAAAAGCTGGAAAAACTGGAACACCACTTATCTTTTATTTCACATGTGATACTGAAGAAAGATCTCAATTATGTGATTTTAGGTGATGAAGATTTTGCGGTAAAAGATACGCTGAAATATTATTACGTAAATGAACTAACGTATACTTTTAAACGAAAAGATAAAAACTTTCCTTTGGCTGCTTCATTAAGTATTGAACAGGCGAGCAATTTTGTTAAAACCTCTTTTGAAGCAAATGCGTTTATTCGTTATCAATTAAAAGACTACAATACTGGTGTACATTTTCGAATGTTTGTTGGCGGTTTTTTATGGCGAAAAATAAAAAAACCAAATCCGGGTTATTCACTTCCAGGCTTTAATTACAACCTTACCGGAACTACTGGTGAAAACAATTACAAATACGATGAATTCTATTTTGGCAGAAATGAAAACGAAGGTTTTATTGCAAACCAAATAACACGAAATGATGGCTTTTTTAAAACTGTTGCACCATTGCAATCGCCGGCAATCGGACAAACCGGTAACTTTATTTTTGCTTTAAATACTACAATAGATTT
Organism: Chitinophagales bacterium; assembly: GCA_035389165.1. Lineage (GTDB taxonomy): Bacteria > Bacteroidota > Bacteroidia > Chitinophagales > JADIYW01 > JADJSS01. Next base: position 4,104 of record DAOORG010000058.1, on the reverse strand, counting down.
TCCAATTAAATACGTGCCGTTAAAATTATTTTTTGATATTGGTTTTACACAAGACAATATTGTAAATGCTAACACACCACCGGCGCTGAAACAATTTGCCTATGAAGGTGGCTTTATGTTCAGCTTTTTTGACGAAGGATTTGAAATCTATTTTCCATTATTTTATAATAAAGAATTTAGAACCTACTATAAATCCAACGCGCCAAAATTTGGACAGCGCATTTCCTTTCTGTTAGACTTACACAAACTAGAATTGCACAAAAAAATTCGTGATATGAAATTCTAAAAAAAAGTCCTGATAGAATCAGGACTTAGATGGGTAAAGTTGTCTGGGCTTTTATGTTTCTATATTGTAAACAACTGTTGCAAAAATAGAATCTTCATCCAATATGCTACTTGACACATGTCAATAAACGTTAATATATGCCTATTCTACTGATTTTTTTGATTTACATCATAATATTGTTAGTATATTACGAATGAAACTAATTTTAAACCCAATTATATACCCATAAATGGCTAATGTCTTTTATAAAGATTATACACCTAATGTAACTTTTTTAAATACGAAGAAGCCTACCTGTGAGGAATGCTTTGATTATTTTATTCAATTTTTAAGCAATTTTTCATTTTTTAAACCAAAAGATTTAGTTGATTTAGATAAATACTGGGAATATTGTGTAATGCAAAAAAACGACGCAATTGTTTTGCCCGGAGAAATTTGCGAAAATATTGTGTTTATCTGTAAAGGTGCTGTAAAACATTTTACCGGTGGAACTAAAAGTCAATATATCATTGAATTTGCAACCGATTGTGATTTCAGTGCCGGTGTCAGAAGTTTTTTAGGAAAAACTAAAGCTGTGGACGGCTTTGTTTGTACAAAGCGAACTTACGGATTAAAAATATCTTACAAAAATTACCACAGTCTCATCAGAGCTCGTCCGGCTTTTGAGCAACTTTTAAATTTGATAAACGACAAGGCTAACCAAAATATTCGCGACCGTTTAACATCTTTTCAATCTATGGATGCGAAAGGTCGATATGAATTAATGCTGAGTCAATATCCGGATGTTTTTGAAAAATTTACCATGCAGGATATTTCTAATTACATGGGAATAAAAGCAGAAACATTAAGCAGACTGAAAAAAGAAATCGATAAATAATATTTATTTTCTGCCGATTGGAAACGTCATGCAATGCGGACCACCGCGTGCACGAGATAATTCTGCAGATGGAATGGTAATAATCGTTTTATTCAATTCATCTAACGTATATTCTTCTGACAGAATTCGCTTTGCTGAAATAACCGTAAAACCATTTTCTTTAAATGCGTTCAATGTTTTTAAATTGCGTTCATAACAATAAGCAACACCAGGTTTTATAGCTACAAAATTGCATCCGTCTGTCCATTGTTCTCTTTGTGCAAACGGAGAAATTCCGTTTCCGCAAGAAATAAATTTCATATTCGGATAAATCTCTTTAATTAAGTCTTTTAGCGTTGGATGTAAAATGGCACGCTGATTATTTTTGGAATAGGTGATAATATCTACCTTATCATTTTTCTCAAACATTAATGGTGCAAAACCAACGCAGGTTTCTTCATCAATGATGGTGAAAATAGTATCAAGGTGCATGCAATAGCGTTCATTTGGTATTTCCACGATGGTGACAAAATCAACCACGTCATTTTCGAATAAATAGTTTTTCAGTTCAAAGATCGCATCCAAAGAAGTGCGCTCACTCTCTCCTACCAATAAATGCCTTGGATGAATCAGCATTATATCACCGCCTTCAATAGAAATTCCGGAATCTGCTTCCAGATTTTCTTCTATACAAAAATCAATTGTTTTATCTTTAAAAGAGGCAAATATCGGATGATATTTTACAATGAATTTGGTCAGAAAATTTTCGCGCCTTCTTGCATTTTTATTGGCTTTGCAAACTACCAAATGGTCGTTAATTACGCAACCAATATCTCTGGTAAAAACAAGATTAGGCAACGGTTTTATGACGCTTTCATCTGTTTCCGGATGCACACCGGAAATCAACGTTGCTGCCAGATATTCCGGCTGAATTTGTTTCAGCATTTCATATTTTCCCAAACTTAAATCTTCCGTGTCATAAATGTATTGCAACAGCTCATTTCTTACCGCTTCGTCTTTTAAAATATCCTGCAATAATTGTTGTATATCGCATACATTGTCATTACCCAATAACATGCGCAAGGTTTGTGTAAACGTATAATGCTCTTCTATCATTCTCGGCAAAAAAACAATATCATCATATAATAATTCTTCTGCAATTTCCGGTGAAACATGATCGATACCATTATCTGGTTCGTGTACAATTACTTTGGTTAAGGTTTGTATTTCGGAATTAATCGTCATATAAAAGTTGTAAGTGATAAGTAGTAAATAATAAGTTTATTGCTTTGTAAAAGTACAAAAAAGAAAGGTCAAACAGAAAAACATGACTTGTTTAAGCACTTACATTTTCAACTTACATACCATTCTAATTGGCTGATGATCGGAAAACTCAAAACCCATTGGCTGACCTTTCACTTCCAGTAATTCAATATTTGGCGACAGTAAAAAGAAATCTATTACTGTGGTATACGTTTTACCTTCTTCATAAGGGAAATCCACTTTTCTGTTGGTCGGTGTCGTTCCATCAAAAGCAAAAACCCAGGATGCATCTACAAAATCCTTAGGAATCGGCATTTCTTCGTAATCACTTTTTTCTTTTAAAGGTGTGTATCCTGGTGGAATCTGGTTCCAGTCGCCACCTACTACCACATAATTTCCTTTTGCATACTCATCCACGATATATTTTTTGAAGTAGGCCATTTCCTGTTTTTTCAAAGTGCCGCCATCATACGCGGAATTATGCGTGTTTATAACGACAAGTTGTTTGCCATTGCTTAAATTAAAATGATGTTTAACAAAACATCTGTCGAGAAAAAACAATCCTTTCGGCCATGAAAAATTTGACGGAAATGCATATTTAATTGGCGTTCCGGCATCCTGATATTTGTAAAATGTACCAATTCCTCCGAGCGTTTTTCCCATAGGTTCCAGAAATGGAATCGGTACATACTTTACATCGTAATTTTTACCAAATACAGCTTTAAAATTTCCAAGCGTGTTGAATGCTTCCTGGAATTGTTCTTTGCCATAACTTCGTTTAGAATTTCTGTCTATTTCCTGAAGATGAATAAAATCTGCATCTGCTTTCCATTTACTGATGGTCTCTATAAATCCCTTAAAATTCTTTTCTGAAAGTTCTTTAGTTGGTCGCACCATTTTACCGCCATCGTAAAAGAAATCAGATTCTTTACCTAATCCGCAGTAACCAATATTCCAATCATAAAACACGAGTGTGTCTTTATTTAATTCGGGTAATTTCACTTCAGGCACCAGCACTTCTGCAGTTTCTTCAGGTGCAGGTTTATAATCGGTTAGCTGAGCATATAAAATAGCTCCGATTACATATAAACCAAAGAGCAATCCTGCGCCAAGAAGCAATTTTATTATCAGTATCATTGTCTTTTTCATCTTATTACTTTGTAAATGAATTCAAGAAAGTTAAATTTAGGTTTATTTTCTAACATAAATAATGAAAACGATATGAAAAACACCATCCTAAGCTGGAAATCGAATGATGGTCTGGATATTTTCGGACAAAAATGGGAAAGTGAAGATAAACCGGCTAAAGCAGTGATTTGCTTAGTACACGGTTTTGGCGAACATAGTTCGCGATATGAACATGTAGCTCAGTTTTTTACCGATAATAACTATGCTGTAATTGCTTATGACCATCGCGGCCATGGTCGCTCTGGTGGAAAAAGAGGGCACTTTTTGAGTTATGACGAATTTATGAATGATGTAGAAAATCTGGTTAAGCAAGCTGCATCCAATTTCCCAGACCTTCCAAAAATAATTTATGGACATAGTATGGGTGGCAATGTGGTTGCAAATTATGCCATCAAACGAAATCCGAAAGTTGCCGGAATTATTCTGTCTTCACCGTTCTTCCAACCAGGCTTTGCTCCACCGGCAATCAAATTAGCAGCAGGCAGACTGATGCGAAATCTGATTCCAAGTT
>DAOORG010000057.1:0-12117 GCA_035389165.1 Chitinophagales bacterium | reverse complement strand
CACTCAGCGTATAAAAGCAAAAGTAATTCGTATTACCTGTGCTACCACTGTCATTCAGGTGTTGGATCCAGCACATTACAATCTTGGTGAAACCTGGACAATCGAAGGCACATCAAATACCTACGAACACGTTGCCGTTGTTTCCAATAAATGTGAATTTCCGTCAAGCTTAAAGGACGGCGATGAATTTTATTTCAAACAAATCAGCGAAAACGATGCAAGTAATGATTGTGCTGTTTGCATGATGTACGATTTTCCACCTTCTAAAGGTATCTATCTGCGTGTAGTAAATTAATCTTCTTTATTCTTGAAATACTTTACGTGTATTTTTAACCAAACCGCTCTGGAAAGTCTGACGATATAAGGAGCCGTAACCACCAGCATGATGGCACAGGCAGAAATATAATACATGGCATTGTCCAGAAATTTTTCGCGACTAAAATTTAAGGCTGTATAAATCGGCAACAACATCAGACACATGGCACTGGTGATAATATAACTCATATACATGCCACCGTGATAAAATCCGGGCTCTACTTCAAAATCTTCCTTGCAGTACTCGCAATGCTCATTCATATCCAACACACTGTTTAGTACATATGGATTGGTATTTTTAAATAAACTTCCTTTTCCGCAAGTCGGACATCTCAGAAAGAAAATACTTTTTCTACTTTTTACTGGCATACTTATGTTATTCATCTTAATTTTTTTCTACCTGAAAAAACAATTCTGCACCGGCTCTCGGCTTTACAGATTCTGCACAAGGCTCCATAGTCAGTATGGCAAACTGCTTTCCAAGCAACTGTGTATACTCATCTTTGCAACCACCAAATGGCGGACCTTTTTCAAATTCCTTATCGAATAACAATCCGGCTAACTTTCCGTTTTCATTGAGTAAGGTATGCATCTTTGTCACATATGCTTCTCTTTTGTTTTTATCCAGCGCGCAAAAGAATGTTTGTTCTATAATATAATCGTATTGACCACTGTGTTTAAAGAAATCTCCGCAAATAACCGTTAGTTGATTGCCTGCAAATGCAGAAAACTTTTCCAATAGTTGTTTTACTAATGTTGGTGCAATATCAATTACGGTCACATTGGTAAAACCGTTGTTCAATAAATATTCCGCTTCATAGGCATTTCCACAACCAGGAATCAAAATGGATGTATGTTTATCACTGATTCCATCTATATAGCTTTTTAATGGAGGCGAAACGGCTTGTAAATCCCATGCGGTTTCATTGGCTTTCCAGCGTTCGTCCCAAAAATTGGCATCTAAAAAATCAGGCGTATTGTCTTTTCTGGCGTCTAGTTCACTCATATTATTTCAACGGTCGTATTGTAATTTTGTCGTAAATTTACGAATTGTAGTTTGTTTCTTTTGTAATTTATGTTACACAACCAATTATTTCACGCAATAGGACTAATGAGTGGCAGTTCCCTGGATGGACTGGATATCTGTTATGTCAGATTTAAGGTTGGAGATTCAAGCTTTGCATATGAGATTTTACAAGCTGACTGTATTGAGTACAGCAACGAATTCAGAGAACGATTGCGTACTGCTCCGAATTTATCTGCATTTGAATTTGCAAAACTACATACGGAAGCAGGCAACTTTTTTGGAAAACTCACCAAAAATTTCATTCAAAAGAATAAGATAGAAAACCTTGATTTTATTTGTTCGCACGGACAAACCATTTTCCATCAACCAATATCCGGATTTACCAGCCAGATTGGCTGTGGCGCGCAAATTGCAGCTCAAACCAACTGCAAATTGATTTGCGATTTAAGAACCAGCGATGTTGCAAATGGCGGACAAGGTGCGCCGATTGTACCTGTTGCAGAGCAATATTTATTTTCAGATTACAAAGTATTTTTGAATATCGGTGGTATTGCAAATATTTCTTTTAGCAGTGAAAATGTTATTGCTTATGATATTTGTGCAGCCAATACGGTATTGAATTATTTAGCAAAACAAAAAGGGTTGGATTATGACAAAGACGGAAAATTAGCACGAAGCGGTGCTATTATTCCTGATTTATTAATCAACTTAAATGAGATTAATTTCTGTAAAGAAAATCCACCAAAATCTTTAGGCAGCGAACATATTTACGAAGACTGGATTCCGTTATTTGACAACTACGATGATAGCATTGAAGATAAATTGGCCACCATGGTTGAACATATTGCGATGCAGGTGAGTAATTCCATATTCCATAGTCTACAGTCAGCAGAAAAAAATGACACCAGAATCGGTAGTCTACCAACCATTGACCATCGGCTATTAATTACTGGTGGTGGCGCACTCAATGCATTTTTAATAGAACGAATTCAACAACACACCAAACTACAGGTTGTAGTGCCGGATGTTTTAACGGTGCAACACAAGGAAGCCTTAGCAATGGCATTTATTGGCTTACTGCGCATTTTAGAAATACCAAATTGCTTAGCTTCCGTAACCGGTGCAAAAAAAAATGCGATTGGCGGTGCTGTTTATTTGCCTTAACAAAATAATAGCATATAACTTATAACTAATAACCAATAACTTTACACCATGATTCTTGTCACAGGTGCATCTGGTTTTTTAGGAAGTGAATTGGTAAAACAATTAATTGCTAACGGCGAATCTGTAAGAATCATCGTTCGACCTTCATCTGATATTTCGGATCTCGCTTCCATAAAAGATAAAATAGAAATTATGGAAGGCGATATCCTGGATGTTCCTTCTCTGGAAATTGCCATGGACGGCATAGAAAAAATTTATCATTCCGCTGCAGTTATCGGCTACGACGATTCATTTTACGACAGTATGTACAAATGCAATATCGAAGGCACCGCCAATGTAGTGAACGTCGCTTTGACAAAAGGCATCAAAAAGCTGCTGCATGTCAGTTCCATTGCCGCTATTGGCGGCAAGCCGAATGACCTTATTTCGGAAGATACGAAGTGGGAAAAAAATGAATGGACTACACATTATGGTATCACTAAAATGCTGGCAGAACGCGAAGTGTGGCGCGCAGAACAGGAAGGTCTGGAAGTAGTGGTAGTGAATCCCGGAATTATTTTAGGCAGCAGCAGTAATGAAAATAAAGCTACGATGCGCGTTTTTAAAAGAATTGCTTGCGGAAAAATGCCCTTTTATTCGAATGGCACGAATGGGTTTATTGATGTCAGAGATGTGGCAAAAATTTGCATTCAACTCATGAACAGTCCTATACATTCCGAACGCTTTATTCTGATTAACCAAAACCTTTCCTTTAAAGATTATTTTGAACGTATTGCTAAACGATTAAATGTGCAGCCACCCAAAAGAGCGCTAAACAAAACACTAGGCAATGTGTTTCTTTTTGCAGACTGGATGGCATCAACACTAAGCAGACGCAAGCGTAGTTTTACAAAAGAAATATTCAAGGTTTCCATGGAACATTTTGAATATTCAAATGAAAAAATAAAACGTCAGCTGGATTATACTTTTATTCCATTTGATGAAACAATCGACACTATAGCGCAACAATTGAAATAAAATGGACGAAGCAAAAAGAAAGAAAATACTCGGCATCTGGTTTATTATTGGCGTTGGCATGCTGTTAGGACAAATTATTTTAGGTGGCATCACTCGCTTAACCGGCAGCGGTTTATCTATTACTGAATGGAAAGCGATATTAGGATTTTTGCCACCACTAAATGAGCAGGACTGGAATCTCGCTTTTATCAAATATCAGCAATTCGATCAGTTTAAGTTAGTCAATACGTCAATGACAATTGCAGAATTTAAATGGATATTTTTCTGGGAATGGTTTCATCGTTTGTGGGCGCGATTGATTGCATTAGCAGCCATTATTCCTTTGATTTATTTTATCATTAAAAAGATAGTTTTCAAAGAAGACATCATTAAAATAGTGATTGCCATATTGCTGGGTGCCGTTGCCGGAACGGTTGGCTGGATAATGGTACAAAGTGGCTTGAAAGAAAATACCGTGTTGGTCAATCCTGTAAATCTAATGTCGCATATTTTGGTGGCAACCATCATTGTTGGTTATGTGCTGCGTGTTGGAATAGAATATTTATATCCGAAACAAGAATCGGCTTATGACAAGAAAAACAGAATCTGGTTTGCTGTTTTAATCGTTTTGGTTTTTATTCAAATAGGATTAGGTGCTTTGGTGGCTGGCTCAAAAGCGGCATTGGTTTGCACTACATTTCCGTTGATGAACGGACACTATTATCCTTCTGAAATCAACTTCTCCATTGCCGACAATTACGAATTTTCGGTTAAGTTGATGATCCAGTTTCTACACAGAAACCTGGCTTATTTCATTTTCTTTTTTGTGCTGTTTTTATTTTTCAAAACCAGGAATGTAGCGGCACAATATCAATTCCACAGAAGCAGATGGTTACTGTTAGGTATGGTTTTACTACAAGTAATTCTTGGTATTCTGACTTTGATTTACAGCGATGGAAAAGTACCTGTTATATTGGGTGTTTGTCATCAGCTGGGTGCCTTTTTATTGCTGATATTTTCTATTGAAGCGCATTATTTTATTAAATACAGAGCAAAATAATTTTCGTTTACAAAGAGATTTTAATTAATTTTATGGTATGACAGTCAGAATAACTTCAAAGGATACCGAAGAATCTATTAAAAAGAAACTGGAAGCACATTCTTCAAAGAAAAAATTTGACGCGCAAAAGTATTTTGGAAAAATAAAATTAAAAGAAGACCCAATGCTCATACAAAAAAAAATGCGCGATGAATGGCAATAACATACTTGTTGACACTAATATTTTTTTATATCTTTTAGATGGTCAAGATTTAGCTTTCCAATTAACCAATAATAAATCTATCTTTTTATCTTTCATCACAGAAATTGAGTTGTTAGGTTTCAAAAAACTAACAGCTAAAGAAGAAAGGCAAATTCAAAATCTATTGAAAGATAATATTATCATTGATATCAATTCACAGACTAAACAAATTGCTATAGAACTTCGAAAAAAGTATGCATTAAAAATTCCTGATTTAATTATTGCTGCAACCAGTATCTATCTAGACTTACCATTAGTATCTGCTGATGCTGCATTTAAGAAAATTAATGAAATTAACTTTATACATTATATCCATTAATGCAACTTAAAATCTCTTCCATTACCAATCTTACCGATGCGCGTTTTTTCAGTGCTGTAGGTGCGCATTATTTAGGGTTTAATTTTGATGTATTAAACACCAATAATATCAGCATTCCGAAGGCAAAGGAAATTATTCAATGGCTGCACGAGCCTGTGATTCTTGGTGAATTCGGCAATCATCAAACCAAAGAAGAAATTGAATTTATTGCACAACAACTGGAATTGAACGAGATACAAATTCCGTTTGACCATCCGCAAAAAAATGAACTGGCGTTCGACAAATTTTTAGCAGTGGATAATTGGTCATTGGTCAATGGTCTGCAGTCATTGGATCAAATTGTTGTAAAAATAAAAGATGCTGAAATAGAAAATGCTGCATTAAAACATTTTATCTCAACACATAAAGTATTCGTAGAAGCTGATTTCTCCAAAGATAATATTCAGCATATTGTTGAGACGCTACAACCTTACGGCATTCAAATTACCTGTAAAAAAGAAGAAAAAGCAGGTTTGAGTTTTGTTGACGAATATGCAGAACTGTTAGAAATGATTGGCTTTTCATAACAAGCGAAAACAAAGATATTTTATTGTTCGATTATCTTTCAGGTGCATTTTTTCGTAGTACGTTTGTATGCCATGCAGTTCTTCATTTTTATGCATCGCGTACACATCGTTGTAGTCTTTTATAATTTCAGATGGAAATTCGTGCAGCATTTCCTTAGTGAACGCATACAACAAATCGCTGTCTGTTTTAAGATGAATCAGTCCGCCATCTTTCAAAATTTCTTTATACAATGGCAAAAACTTGGCCGAAGTCAACCTCTTTTTAGCATCGCCATCCCGAAGAAAAGGATCTGAAAAAGTAATCCAGATTTCCTCTACTTCACCATGCTCAAAATATTCGTTGATGTGGTCAATCTGATCTCGGATAAATCCTACATTCTGCAAGTTTTCCATCTCGGCAATTCTTGCAGCGCTCCAGATTCGATTTCCTTTTATATCAGCACCGATGAAATTTTTATCCGGAAATAGCTTTGCCATTCCAAGCGTATAATCGCCTTTTCCGCAAGCTAATTCCAGCACAATCGGATGTTGATTTTTAAAAAACTCTGTATTCCATTTTCCTTTTACAGCCGGATTTTTTTCCAGCACGATAGGATTAGAAGCCAGTTCGGCAAACTTCTGAAGTTTAGATTTTGAAGCCACAATTAAATTTTGGGCAAAAATACAAATCTTTCACTACTGAGAAATGAAAAAGTACGAAACTATAAAATGAATTAGTGTGTCGCTGTCAGCTCTTGGCTTTTGGAAAACGCTTTAATTTTCTCTATAACTGAAGCAGATGGCAATTCATCACCTGCTTCATCTAAAGCATATTTTGTTTCCTTAAGTTGATTAAATTCTTCTTGTAAAAGAGCATCTTCAGCCAATGCCTGATTGATTGCAGTGATTTGTTCCGAATTCGTTTCGTTGTAAAGATGTTTAACAAGTAGTTCGTTTGTAGAATTTTGTTGCATAAAAAAGTATTTATACTGTTAACGTAAGTTAAACAGATTTATTTTATATAGCAATAATTTTTATCGTAAATCCATTAGAAAACAGCATTTTTCACTTAATCACCGCCACCTGTTCCTTTAAAGTAGTCATCTTTAAAACGAAAAAGAACATTGAATGTGGTTAAACTGCCGTAAATCCTGGTGATATATTGCTGTAATTCAACCTTTTCTGCATCAGAAATCTTAGAAGCATTAATTTTTTGTTCCATAACACGAAGCCTGTCGCGCGTCATTACTATTTTATGGAAAAAAGATTCAATCGGAATTTCTTTAGACTGTAAACTTCTGTCTTTTGGCTGCATCACCAAATTGCCACCTTCCCATTTTTCTGCTATTTTACAGTCCTCTAATGGTTCTGTCAATGGCTCTACAATGCTTTCCAATAAGGTTCTGATTTGATCTAAAGAAACGGCATCCTTGTCTTTTTCTATGAGTTTAATGACAATCATACCATCAAAACTCTTCGAAATCTCTTTTTCACCGTGTTCTTCTCCAAAATAAATAGAGTAGATATATTCATCACTGTCGTCAATGACAACGCCTTTGCCAAATTTTGGATGTTCTATTTTTGTGCCTACCTGAAAAGATGTCATTTTTATAATTTTTACGAAAATAGAAAAGCGATTTAATATTTCCAATTTTTCCATAACTATTCCCGAATACTAACTCATTCATCCCGATTACTAATTTGCACTCAATGTAAAAACTTCAAAAAATAAATGCAAAATATTGATAACAATAGACTTACGGCTTAATTTAGTTTTATTCCTATCACAGAGATTTAAATATTGCCTTGTTTTAGCTATGGTTTAGAATTATTTTTACAGAATCAAATACTATTTTTTTAATTAATAATCTATTTAAATCATATCCTATGTATGAAGAAAAGTTTTACTAACCTTGCTACAATTCTATTTAAACTATTTTCCTTTACAACTTTTTCTTTATTTTCATTTCAACTGGAGGCTGGAACAATAACTATAAACGTTGTTAATACAATTAATGCAACCTGTTCAAACAATGCTTCGATTTCTGTAACTGCAACAGAAGCTTTACCTGTAACCAGTTTATTTTATTCACTAACAGGCAGCACCACACAAACTAACTCATCAGGAAATTTTACAAACCTGGAAGCCGGAACGTATTATTTAAAAGTATTTAATTTAGCCAATGATAGTGCCATACAAAGCAACATCATCGTTACTACAAGTTATACTGCACCTGTTATACAACGTGTAGATACTATTGCACCATATTGCGACAAAGATGTAAATGGAATACTTAGTGGTGTTTTACAATCAGGCACAGGTTTTGGTCCGTTTCAATGGCGCTTGGATACTATAACAGGTGCCACAATCAGGCCATTTCAGGCTAGTGCTACGTTTACAAATATTCCAATTGGAAATTACAGAATGGTCTTGCAGGATTGCGCCAACACGGTAAGTTATGCCATAGAATTTTCACCCAATGGAAGCGAATTCAGCGAAGGTTTATATGGCAATGGCTTTCCAACTGTTGAAATGATTGACTGTGACACCACCATGTATCGTGTAATCATAAATCATCTCAATAAACAATTCAAGCCACCGTATACCTTGCGCATTACCACGGCAAGCGGCACACAGTTTATTGCTAATAACGACATCACGTTTATTACTTCAAATATTGACTACCTGTATTTCAGTCATAAAATTGGTGGTGTTACTTACGGTGATCAGATTGATGTAGCACTGTTTAACGCTTGCAATGATTCTATAAAAACAATTGGCAGGATTTTAAATTTTAATAAATTTGTTGCAACGCCATCTCTTTTGTGTAGTGATAGCTTAAGTGTTAATTTTACGCTTTACGATCCATCAACTTTAAGGTATCAAACCGGATTACAAGCGCCGGTTCAGTTTCAGGTAATAGATTCCATAACGGGTGCCGTTTTATTAGATTCAACAAGAACGAGAACGCAAGCGCAAATATTATTGGAACAGTATGGCTATGAATCTATCTATTATGTTAATCTGGAACCTATAGAGAACAACAAAACCTATTTTTTCAGAGTAACGGATGGTTGTGGCAAAACATATACAGACACATTCAGGTTCTATGTTCAACCAGCCAGACCATATATAAATATTGGTGATGTTGGTTATATCTGTGCAGATTCTGTGGCTTTGTTTAAAAACATATTTGCTTACAATTTTAAATCATTACCCGTTTTTCAGGTTTTATCCGGACCAGCAACTGTAAGCAGTACACAGCCACTTTACGCCTACAACGACACATACACCTATCCGCAAAATATGTTTATTTATGGTTTAAGTAATTTATACAATACCGGACTTGGTGGCTTGACTGCAGGAACCTATTCATTGCGTTTTACAGATAATTGTGGTACACAGTTAGATACTACACTTGTAATTCTACCTTCCGAAATAAAAAGCTTAGCACATCGGTTAACTTATACAAAAGGTTGTGGCAATAACAATACACTAAGCTTTGCTGCGGATTTTGGATTTATTCCTGATTTGCGAATCAGCAGATTGGGTTTTGGCACAGTGTATTACAATTCTTTCAGTGCCTTTAATGCACCTAATCAGATTAGTTTAAACAACCAACCAGCCGGCACGTATGTAGTGGAATTTGAATATAACGGCAACTACTTTGGATATACATTAAATGACAACAAAACTTGCAAAAGAATTTACGACACCATCATTATTCCGGCACAAACTTCACCACGCATATCTGCACACAATGTCGTTAAATGCAATAGCAATATTGTACTTGAATTAATTCCTGACACTACAATAGGCGTGCCGAATTACAAATATCAATTACAGGATAAAAATGGTGTTTTTTCTGCCATTCAAAGTTCAAATGCATTTAATGTAGCAGATACTGGAAACTACAGAGCTATAATTATAGACTCCTGTGGTGCGCAATTTATCTACAATGTTTTTGTGGATACTATATCCTTTCAACCTGTTTTTTTAAGTGGCAATAATTGTATTGGTGATTCCATTCGGTTGTCATTATTAAGTTCACCGTTTATTCAATACAGATGGACCACACCTAACAATGTGGTTTCTACCGGAAATTCTATAGCAATTAATCCAATAGCATACACCGATGAAGGAGATTATTTAATTGAACAGTTTATTGAAATTGCAGGTTGTAGAGATACACTTTCACGGTTGTTTAATTTTGGAACAACAAGCTGTATTCTGCCAATAGAACTTGTTTATTTTAATGTTGAATGCGAAAATGCTCAACTAAATTTTAGTTGGGAAACCGCATCTGAATTCAATAACAAGTATTTTGAAATCGAACAATCAACAGATGCCATTCACTTTGTTCCTATAAGTAAAATAAATTCTAAAAATGGAAATGCAAATACACATCAAACCTACAATACAACTATAAGTGCTCAACCTGATTATAAATATTTTCGATTAAAACAAGTGGATTATGATGGTAAATATTCTTATTCAATAATTGCGATACAGCAATGTAACTATAGAAATAATGCTGAAATAAAATTATATCCGAATCCGGCAACAGATATTTTAACGGTCGATTTTAATGGAATCATCGGTGAAAAAACGATACACTTATTTAATGCGATTGGTCAGCAGCTGATGACAATAAATGAAACTGAAGAAAACATCATACAACTAAAGATAAACGATTTACCAAATTCAATGTATCTGTTAAAAACATGGATAAATGACATTCCGCAAGCTTCCTTAAAATTTATCAAAGAAGATAAAAATACAAACTTCAATAAATAGTGTTCTCTGTTGAATCTTTTATAATTGCAATGCTTTTATTGTAATACAATTAAATTTACCGAATACTAATTCGTTTTGCCCGTATACTAATTGGTTGCTTTCAAAGTTGAATTGAATGGCAAACCCAAGCAATTGATTATCATAGTGATACATGACTGATTAAATATATTCCATCACAACACGCTTTTTATTGAGTTGTTATCGAAACATCGATAGACTAACTTTGACCTACATTTAATTACTGAACCAATTAAAATTTTACTAATGAAAAAATTAACAACATTCAAAATTGTATTAATAGCAGTTACTATACTGCTACTAAGCACTCAATACTCATTTGCCCAATGGGGATCAATAGGCGACAGGATAGCGGATGATTTGAGTAAAAAAGCACAACAAAAAATTGAAGGCGAAATAAACAATGGTGCCGACAAAGCGTACGATAAAACAAAGCAAAAAACTAAAGAAAGCGTAAAGAACAGTAGTAAAAACACTAAATCAAACAACTCCGGAAATTCAGCTGATAATACCAGCGATGACAATGGAAATTCGAATAGTGGAAATACGTCTTCAAAAAATACATCTTCCGGAGCACCGTCAAACACCAGTTTAAAAGCATACGGAAAATTTGATTTTGTACAAGGTGAAAAAGTAATTGCACAAGAAGATTTTTCTCAGGATGCCATTGGCGATTTCCCGGCAAAATGGAACACTAACGGAACCGGCGAATTAGTAACCCTTGACGGCCAACCTGGAAAATGGTTAAAATTTGGACCTGAAAGCATTATCTATCCTGAGTTTGTAACCAACCTGCCGGAAAATTTTACGGTAGAATTTAGTGTAGCATCAACAAAACCATTGAGCTTTTACTCGGGTGCTTTCAACTTCTTTTTTGCTCCTTTAGTGAATCCTTCTAAAAACTATATGGTCTGGAAGCGCTTTGGAAGAGATAGAAATAATGGTGTATTAATTGCCATTCATCCTCAAGCGGCTGGCGGCGGCGGACAAGGTCAAAAATTTTTAATAACGTATGACGAAACAGGAGAAGAAATTATAAACAACAGAACTGATTTTCCTGATTTTAATGACGAAACCAAAAATGTGGTGAAAGTATCTATATGGAGACAAAAACAACGTTTGCGTGTATATGTAAACGAGACAAAAATATGGGATATTCCAAAAGCATTCAGCCCTGCTTCAAAATATAATTTTTTCGGATTTAGTACAGATGGTTATCATGGAAAAGAAGATGCATACTTTTTAAGCAATATACGTGTTGCCGTAGGTGCTCCGGATACTCGCCATAAATTTTTAGAACTCGGAAAATATTCTACAACAGGAATTAAGTTTGATGTGAACAGTGATAAAATAAAAGGTGAATCATACGGCACATTAAAAGATTTTGCTGCGGTTATGACAGAAAATCCGGATGTAAAAGTAAAAATTGTCGGACATACCGACAGCGACGGCGATGATGCCAGTAATTTAACACTCTCTAAAAAACGTGCAGATGCTGTAAAAGCAGCCCTGAACAAAGAATTCGGCATCGATAACAGCAGAATGGAAACGGAAGGTAAAGGTGAAACGCAACCCGCAGAAGCCAACACATCAGCCGAAGGAAAAGCTAACAACAGACGTGTAGAATTTATAAA
>DAOORG010000056.1:9120-12272 GCA_035389165.1 Chitinophagales bacterium | reverse complement strand
CAGTTGCCGAAATCGTATTTAAAAAACAAAGAAGCAGTAGCAGTATGACCTATATAAAATCCAAATTTGCACATCCGAATTTGCCTAAAAACAAACTTGGTTATACCAGAAAAGAATATGAAGGTTCTTTAACAACTTTGTGTGCCGGCTGCGGTCACGACTCCATCGGCGCTGCCATTGTGGAGGCTTGCTGGGAAATGAGCATTGAACCGCATAAAGTGGCGAAGTTGTCCGGTATCGGTTGTTCCTCTAAAACACCAGCCTACTTTTTAAATAATTCTCACGGATTTAATTCTGTACATGGACGAATGCCATCGGTAGCCACCGGTGCTAACTTAGCCAATAAAGACTTGATTTATTTAGGTGTTTCCGGCGACGGCGATTCGGCGTCTATCGGAATGGGACAGTTTGTGCATGTGATTCGCAGAAACCTGAACATGACTTATATCGTGATGAACAACGGCTGTTACGGATTGACGAAAGGACAGGATTCAGCTACGGCAGATGCTGGTTCTAAAAGTAAAGCCGGTTCTGTAAATATGTTTGAAGGTATAGACCTTTGCGGATTGGCTATTGAACTGGGTGCAACTTTTGTGGCACAAAGTTTCAGCGGCGATAAACATCAATTAGTGCCGCTTATTCAGGCAGCAATTTCACATCCTGGTTTTGCGTTGATTAATGTGTTGTCGCCATGTGTAACGTTCAATAATAACGTGGGTTCTACCAAATCTTACGATTATGTGCGCGAACACGTGGAGGCAACCGGAACATTAGATTATGTGCCGCCAATGACTGAAATTACTACAACCTATACGGATGATGAAACGAAGATGGTGGAAATGCACGACGGTTCGTGGTTGCGTTTACATAAGCTTTCTCAAACATGGAATCCGGATGATAAAATTTCTGCAATTAATGCTTTACAGCATTCACATGTTAAAAATGAAATTCTCACAGGATTGCTGTATATGAATAATGAAAGTAAAGAGTTACACAGTTTGTTGAATACAACGGATATTCCGCTCAATAAATTGAATGAATCCGTGCTTTGTCCGGGTGTTGAAATACTGGAAAAGATTAACAGTGAGTTTCGTTAATACCGAAAAGCATTTTTAGTTAGAATATTGTAACTTTAATTAAATTTTACCATGAAAAAATTTATTCTATTTTTCGTTTTTGCAGCCATTGTAATGCAGTTTACTTCCTGCAAGGTAGAAGATGATCCCACGAATGATAATCCTGATGTAACATCAGTAGCAATTGATACTACTTTAAAAAGTTTTTATGTAAAACCAACACCTTCTTCTACTTTTGAAGGGATTTATGCATATGATTTTAGTACATCACCTTTGTTTATTTATTGCGGATTGATTATTAATTTGTATTGGTATGATCCTGTTGCAGAACACGGTATCTATCTTCACTTTAATAATTCTATTGGCGATGCTTTGATGGATGAAAACGGATTTTTAAAAGCATTTGATTCTGGTGTTAAAATTGATTCTACACTGGCAGGCACGTGGAGTGGATATGACGATGGTGTTTTTTCTTATGATTATATCGCCAATCCATCAGCTAATAAAGGCAATCTGGCAGGACAAGGAGATAAATACATTGTCTTCAGAGCATATGACGGCGGAACTCCACAAAATAAATACTATGGTTGGTTGCGTGTAAATGTAGCGGCAAACGGCAGAGATATAAAAGTACTTTCTATTGGTTTTCAGAAAAACGCCAACACGAGTTTACGCACCGGCGAATTGTAAATAAATATAGCTTAATTCATAATTCACAATTCAATATGGCATTACCAAGTTTATTTGACAAGTCAGTTGCAGATGATATCATCAGCAGAATAGAAAAGCTGACACCAGAAACACAGCCTAAATGGGGCAAGATGGATGTGGCTCGTATGTTAGCGCATAGCAATGTAACATATGAATATGTATTCGATGAGCGAAACGATCATCCGAATTTTATCATGAAGTTCATTCTGAAAACATTTATAAAAAATAAAGTAGTTACCGAAACACCTTATCCTCAAAACGGACCAACGGCACCGGCATTTATCATTGCAGATGCAAGAGACTTTGAAAAAGAGAAAAGCCGACTGATACAATATATAAATAATGTGGTAGCGAAAGGTGCTTCTTATTTTGAAGGAAAGGAATCTTCCAGTTTCGGTGTGTTGACTGCTGTTGAATGGAATAACATGATGTACAAGCATCTGAATCATCACTTAACGCAGTTTGGAGTTTAATGCCATTGAGCATGCATCAATGATATTCTTATTTGCAAAATAAAATAAAAATGACAGCAGTAATTTACTGCTGTCATTTTCATATACTCATTATTTAATGTTAGTTTATTCTACCTAAGATAAGCTGATCGCCGGAATGCAAGGTTAAGCGCAATGCATCACCGCTGTCTGTAATAAAAAACTGTACATCAGCTTCTTCACCATCCACTTTCAGACTGATAACGCCACTGCTTTTTGCAGACCAGGTGAAATCTGTTATGGTTTCGTTAGAAATTTGAGTTGCACCATCATCTAATCTGAATCTGCGTTCAGAGCCTTTTCCGTCTGCGTTAAATGTTTCCTGTATCACTGAAACATTATTGCCTAAGAACGTTTGTTTTTCCCATTTTCCCAGTAAGCGTTGGTCTATTCCGGAAGTTGGATTGAGCTTGTCTTTTTTGCAAGAGGTAGTGCTTGTTAAGGTAAAGCACAATATGCATATTGCTAAGATTGCCTTTGCGAGTTTGGTTGTAGTTTGAATTGTTTTCATTGTTATTGTTTTTTATTTTTTAAAATAATTTTCCAAATGATAAAACCTGTCCGCTTGGCAACTGCAGCTCCATTTTGGTGTTGGCAGCATTTAAAAATTGGTAAGGAACATCACCTTCTTCGCCATTGGATACTTTTATATGCAGTACACCTTCGCTTTTTACAAACCATTCAAATGAAACAATTCTTTCATTCTGAACAACACCTCTGTTAGACGTAAAATGTCTTTCAGATCCTGTTCCATCCGCTTTAAACGTTTCTTCTGTAAAGTCCTGTATTCCATTTCCGTTTAATACAGTGATGGTGTGTGACCAGTTGCCTACTAATTTCTGATCAATTACTTTTTGAGGAGCAACGGCTGTAA
>DAOORG010000056.1:4367-9020 GCA_035389165.1 Chitinophagales bacterium | reverse complement strand
GCAATGCCTTTTTCTTTTAATTGGTTTTCCGTTTGTCCAACTGCAGCTACTTCCGGCCACGTATAAACAACACCAGGAATTAAATTATAATTGATATGCGGTTTTTGTCCGGCAATTACTTCTGCCACAAACACGCCTTCTTCTTCTGCTTTGTGTGCTAACATTGCACCTTGTATCACATCGCCGATGGCATAAATATTTGGAACAGCAGTTTGCAAATGCGCGTCCACCGGAATTTGTTTTCGTTCATTCAGCGTGATACCGATATTTTCTAATCCAAGATTATCTGTATACGGTTTTCTGCCAATCGCTACCAAACAATAATCGGCATCAATTTTTATTTCCTGTTCTTTTTTATCCAATGCAGATACGGTTACGGAATCGCCGTTGTTGACAGCACCGGTTACTTTGTGCGACAAATAAAATTTCACACCTAGTTTTTTCAGACTGCGTTGTAATTCTTTTCCCATATCATCATCCATCGTCGGAATGATTTTATCCATAAATTCTATCACAGAAACTTGTGTTCCTAAACGTTGATAGACGGAACCCAATTCCAACCCAATCACACCACCGCCAATAATCACCATCGATTTTGGTAATTCTTTTAACGATAACGCTTCCGTAGAAGTAATGATTCTTGTTTTGTCGATTGGTAAAAAAGGCAATGCAGTTGGCTTTGAACCTGTCGCTATAATAGTTTTAGATGTTTCGATTTGTTCTTCTGTGCCATCTTGTTTTTTGATAGAGATCGTAGTTGCATTTACAAATGAACCATGTCCGTTATACACCGTAATTTTATTTTTCTTCATCAGGTAATCGATGCCTGCAGTGTTAGCATCCACTACTTTTCCTTTACGCGCAATCATTTGCGTGAAGTTCACGGTTGGTGTTTCTGATAAATCGATTCCGTGTTCTTTAAAGGCATGCGTGGCATTATGATAATGCTCGGAAGAATCCAGCAATGCTTTGGATGGAATGCAGCCAACATTTAAGCAAGTGCCACCAAGCGTGTTGTATCTTTCAATGATAGCTGTTTTAAATCCTAATTGTGATAAGCGTATTGCGGCAACATATCCACCAGGACCTGAGCCAATAACTGTAACGTCGTATTTTTCCATGATAATTTGATTCTATTAGTTTTAACAACAAAAATAGGCTATAAAAGATTCAAAAAAAAGAAAGATTTAATGTGTTAATTATATAGATACATAGGATTAATAGATGAATAATTGAATTCTGATTATTGTTTTTCTATTTTATCATCAAATAACAGCACAATAGTAAATCCTTTGCCTGGAGCTGTTGAGAAATTAAGCGTGCAATGAATTACTTTGGTTAGGTCGTTCACAATCTGTAGCCCTAAACCATTTTTTTGACTGAGTGTCTGGTTAACCGTTAACAAATCTTTTAATTTTTGTTCATCCATGCCCGGACCGTTATCGCTGATTTGAATTCTGATGCCCTCATCGGTTTGTATGGCACTCCATTTTATAACCGGCTCTTGTGTGGTTTTTAATGCTTTGATGGCATTAGAAGTAAGATTCTGCATAATTACCTGTAAAAAGAGTTCATCCGAAAAAATTTCTAAATTTTGCGGATTGCTGAATTGTATGGAAATCTGCTTTTCATGTTCAAAGAATCGTTCAATGTATCTGAATAATTCCGAAACAGAAATCGTATGATAGTTTGGTTGAAAATTTTGCATCTGACCTTTGCTCCATAATAATAATGTTTCCATGTTCTCCAGCAGTTGTTCTGCGCTTTGAATCACATTGTTGGTGTAACCCTGTTCATCTTTTTTATTCTCAAATACTCCGTCTTTCTTCAGATGTAACAACGTAATTAAATTTGCAATAGGGCTTCTGAGGTCGTGGCTTAATATTCCAAATAACTTTGCTTTTATCTCATTGGCGCTGGATAATTCTTTGTTTAACTGATTAAGGATAATATTATTCTTTTTTCTGTTAAGTGCCAGAAAATACAGTAATATTCCAATTACAGAAAGTAATACTATACCTGTAATCAGTGCAATTGCCAAGCGTTTCTGCGATGTTAACTGGATTTGTTTTAATGCTATTTCCTGATTCTTTTTTTCAATTTCTAATGCGCTTTCTTTTTCAGCCAGTTCATTTTTTACATCCTGTGAATAGACGGAATCTGTTATTTCGTAATACAATTTAAAATTGGTTAATGCATTTTTATAATCACCATCTACTTCCTGCAATTCGGATAGAATACCGGTATAATAGGCTTCATCTGTTTTGTTACCGGATTCTCTGGCAAGTGCAATGGCATCCAGAATAAAAGTATATCCTTTTTGGATGCATAATTTTCTTGCAGAAGGAATATAAGCGGATAGTTTCGATAAACTGTCGTATATGCTAAACCTTACAATGTCTTTGTAAAAATTACCGATATTTCCCTGATTGATATAATACTTACTATCTCTGTATGTGCCGAAATAATTTTTAGCGGCATAGGCGTACTCAAGTGATTTTACTTTGTCTGTTTCATAATATGTTATGCTTAAATTGGCATACAGAGAGGCCATTCGCAGGGAATCGGTTTTTTTAGATTTTTTGTATAATTTCTCGGCTATTGCATAATAGAACTGAGCAGAATCATGAATAAGCTGTGAAGTATAAGCATCTCCTTTACGTTTATTGTAATCGCCTTCCGTTAATGGATTTTTTTTGGATAATTTAAAAGCCAAATTGTTATAGTATTCACTTTTTGTATAGTTCTTCTGATAAAAAAATATTCTGCTTATCTGGTTGTAGCATATCATTTTCAGGCTGTCTTGCTGCTCATTATTACATAAGTTTAAAGCTTTTAAAAAATAATCCAATGCCAGTGTATGGTTATTTGATTCAATGTAGTATAGTCCTGATTGCGTTAAGAGTTCTGCCTTTTTTGTATCGGAAATACTCGTGCTTATCAGAAAATTTAATGAGTCAATTTCCTTTTGATAGGAATTCCCCGACATTAATAAGGGAAGCAGCAAATACAGCAGAATAGTTATTCGTTTCACAGATTTTGTAATTGCAATTTATACGTTCTCCCAACAGGAATGGTAAATTGATTTATGATCACCTCATTGGAGTTTAATTTTTTTATATAATGTTTGGGAACGGCAAAGCTCCTGTGGATTCTTATAAAAGAAGAGAATGCATTTTCCAGTAACAAACCGGATAAACTGGATAAAACAAAATGTGATTTATGTGCAGTAACAATCTTAGTATAGTCTTTCAACGCTTCCAGAAATAAAATTTCATGTGTATTTATTTTAATCTTTTCATGTCCTTCTTTGATGAAGATACTATCCGCACCGATGTTTTCATCCAGTAAACTTGCTTTCTCCTTAATCAGAAGATATTGTTTCGCTCTTAAGATGCATTGCTCAAATCGTTCTTTCTTTAACGGTTTCGTCAAGAAATCCAACGCATTTTGTTCAAAACCATCGATGGCATATTCAGGATGGCTTGTAATAAATATACAAACCGGAATTTCCGGAAGCATGCTTCTTAAGGTGATGCCGCTCATGGCACCCATATCAACATCTAAAAAAATAATCTGAGGTTTATTTTCTTTAATTGGCTTAAGAGCTTCTTCAGCAGAAGTATATTCGCCAGCACACTCAAAATCAGCATAATTTTTTAGGAGAACTTTCAGGGATAGCCTGTCTAAATCGTTGTCTTCTACTATGATGTAAGAGAGTTTCATAATTTATACTAAAATAAGGAATAAATGTTGTTTGTCGATAAAAAATGTCGTTAGTCGATTCGTCCTTACTTTTCTTACAGTTTTATTACAACTTAGCATTGGATTTAAGGTGCAGGATATTGGAAGATTGAATATAGTTGTCTCAAGATAAAGAAGCAGTAAAAATTTTGGACCGAATAAATTCCGAAGAGATCAAAATAACCATAAATCCCGACTTAACTATTTACAAATTAAATTATTTCTTAAATCTATGAAAATGAAATACAAATTAATCCCGGCTTTTTTAATGATGTTGTTAAATATTTCCTGTTCCAAAGAGCAATCATCAGATAAAAACCACCTTAGCTTTAAAATTGATGGAACATACTGGGAATCTGATGCTGATGAAATTTTCGGAAGCTATCATCTTTCAGAAGCGATAGGTCCAAAGATTATCAATATAGCAGGAGCCAAAGGTAGCGGTGCAACGCAGCAGGCATTTAATATCAATCTGTTCAATACAGACAAAGAGGGTGCTTATACCGTCAATATACCGAATGGAAGTACGGCAGGCACCAACCAGAATGTGGCACAGTTAGCCAACCTTACAGCATCCAACTACTTGTGTGGCGGAACACTGCAAGGTAATCAGTTAACTATTTCAATTACTAAAGTTTCAAAAAGCCCTCAAATCGTAGAAGCTACATTTAGCGGAACTATGCAATGTGTGGAAGGTAATATTATCAGTGTTACAGAAGGAAAATTCAGATACCAAGAATAAAACTTAATTACTATGAAAAAGAAAATATCAATTGTTTTAGTGCTGAGCATGTCTTTACTTGCTTGCAAAAAAGAAGAACCGGACAATCCGAACATCAATCATCGGACTGTTAATCTTGAAATGAAAGTAAGTTCTTATAATGCCGAATCAGACATGAGTATTGATAT
>DAOORG010000056.1:0-4267 GCA_035389165.1 Chitinophagales bacterium | reverse complement strand
CAACTGCATTATGGCTGGATGAAAGTTAATGCTTCAACGGATTATAAAACCATAATTGTGAAAGAAGTGGCGTATGAAATACGCCCGAATGTGGAAGTTAGAGCCGGAGAAAAATAATTTATTAAACTATGAAATTCTAAAAAATGAAAATAATTAAATCAATCGTATCCTTATGTATTCTTGTCATTCTGACGTCCTGTTCATCCTGTTCAAAAGATAAAAAAGCAACCACCGGAAAAAATCATCTCAGTTTTAAAATTGACGGTGTTTATTGGGAATCTGATGTAAATGAAGTGTTTGGAAGTTATCATTTTTCTGATGCATTGGGTCCTAAATTAATTAACATTGCAGGAGCCAAAGGTACTGGCGCAGCACAACAGGCATTTAATATTAATCTGTACAATACAGATGCAGAAGGCAGCTATACCGTGAATGTGCCTAATGGAAGTACCGCAAGTACTTATCAGAATGTGGCACAATTTGCCAATCTTACAGCTTCCAATTATTTATGCGGTGGCTTATTACAAGGAAGTCAGCTGACCATCTCCGTCTCCAAAGTTTCCAAGAGCCCTCAAATCGTTGAAGCAACGTTCAGCGGAACCATGCAATGTGTGGAAGGTAATATAGTAAGTATAACAGAAGGTAAATTTTCTTATCACGAATAATCCATAAAACTATGAAAATGAAATTTGCAATCATACTTATGCTATGCATGTCATCGCTTGCTTGTAAAAAAGAAGAAACCGGCAGCAATGAAATTGTTCATCAAAATTTGAATCTAGAAATCAAAGCCACTTTCAGCTTTTTGTTTGATACAACAGTACTCATAAATTTTAATAAGGATACTGACAATGATTTCTTTTTAAGAATGCGTTATTCAGAGTCACCAAGAGGCATCAATCACGATCTGTTTTTTGCCAATGATGATTCCAGAAACCAGTGGCTGGTATATGAAAGCGGTGAAGATGCAATAGCCAGCCTGCTAAATAGTAATTCTAAAATTGATAGTACAAGCTCTATCTGGAGTGGCAGCGGAATTTTGTATCGTAAGACTTTATCTGAAAACCTTACAGCAGCGGTAGGTTCAGGAGATGTATTGGTAGGCATTCGCTTTGTAATTGATTCAAAGTATCATTACGGTTGGATGAAACTATTTGTCAGTTCAGATTTTAAAAGTGTTATACTAAAAGAAGTCGCTTACAAAATCAGACCAAATGTAGAAATAAGAGCCGGTGAGAAATAAACTAAATCCTAAAAATAATTATGAATACACTAAAATTATTTATTGTAACGATTGGATTGATTGCAGTTGTAAGTTGCAATAACAAGAAAAACCTTAATCCGGAAAGTACACATCCATTTGCCGGGACAGTAAGGTTATATGAAACAAAGAGAAATTTAAAATTGAACTATTACAATAATGGTGCTAATGCACAATTTTCTATAAACTTAGGCACGGATGCTCTGATTGAATTTTTGCCGGGCACTCAGAAAAATCAATATTATATACGACCTAAAGATCATCCGGAATGGTGCTTAGATGTCCAGGCCAAAAACGAATATTACGCAAAACTATACAGTTATTTTGGTAATAACAGTCAGTTATTTAATGTAATAGATATAGGTGATAATAAAATTAAGATTCAATCCGCAGCAGATACATCCCTGTATTTGCAGAACGATTCAGATGATATCTCTGTAACATTCAGCACATACTTAAAACCAAGAAATTACGATGCCGGTGCGCTTGATTTTTGGGTAATAGAAAAATTGTAATAAAAAAATATAGCAATGAAATACAATATTTTATTCTTGTCATACATCAGTGTAGTTGTGTTTTCAGCCTGTTCTAGCAATAACACACCTGCACCACAACCATCTCCATCCAATAATTCATCAAAAACCGTATTATATGATGTGAATAATATTGGTGATCCTGATGATGATGACTATTGCTTTATGTTGCTGGGTGCAGATAACTCAGGCCAAAAAAAATATTTCAAAGCAAAAATGATAGATATCGTTAAGGATTCTATGGAAATCATAAGTGGCCCTTATACTTTAGATAGTTTGATTGATGTGAGTACATTTCCAGCTTATATAAAATCTGCAAATTCAGGAAGTTATCTTACAGATTTTGTGTTTTCAGACAGTATTCGTGTACGCCAGACAGGATTAAATGCTAACGGGAAAAGAGTTTTTGCGCAATTGCCTTGGGCTGGAAATGGCTCAAACTACGTAAAACCTTATACCCAAGGAGCTCAAATTGAAGGGACTATAGGAGCATTAAATTATTTCAAAAAACCCACTGCTTCAGGAAGTTTTGAAGGATATTTGATGCATTTCTTTTTCAAGAAAGGTACCTGTATAGTGTATTCGAAATCTAGTGCATCCGGAACAGGAATGTCGGTATCTGGTTTTCCCGAAGATATTAGTTCTGTCATAGGTGCACCTTATGATTGGGAAAGCATAGATAATTATTTTAATGTAACTACAGGTGTCGGTACTTCTTCACATTATTTTATTGACTATAAAAACTGGCGTTATTTCCGAATTAAAGAGTCTAAAACCAGCGTACCTGGTACACCGGGAGGACAGCATGCCATAGAATACGGTGCCTACAAAAGCCTGGATAAATTATTAAACTGGCCGGACGACTGGAAAAAATAAAAAACGTAACCAAATGAAAAATATAGTTCTCTTTTGTACGTTGTTCTTGTTAAACAACACATTCGCACAAAACATTGTTGGTAAATGGAAATGCATTGCCACTTATTCCAGTTTTGACAATAAGAAAACCAATATGCAAGCCGCACTGCATCAATCAAGACCATGTACCAAAAATACCGTTTTCGACTTTCAGTCAAATGGAAAGATTGTCAGAAATTACAGTGCCTGTGATGCAAAATATATAGAAACGCAGAATAAATTCTGGAAAGATCAGAAATGGAAACTAGATGGCAATAATTTGAAAACATCCGTAACTGATTTTAGCCTTTTTAATGAATATACGATAACATTTTCTGGTAATAAAATGACCTGGACAAATAAGGATGAAACAATTGTTTATCAAAAATTATAATTTTATTTTAAAACTAAAACCATAATTATGAAAAAACTATTTTATCTCATTTGCTTTATCACTTTATTTAGTAGTTGTATTCCAACTGGCGGCGGTGGCACACCAACACCAAATAATCCAACCATTACTGTTAAAGGTAAACATATCATTGCACCATGTGGAGATACAATAGTACCTAAAGGTGTAAACTATGCAGTTTATGGCTGGGGCTGGAATACTTCAGAAAATCTATTTCCTGAAATTGCAAAAAGCGGAGCAAATTGCGTAAGAATTGTTTGGTATAAAAATAACAGTGCGCCTGCATATTCCAACTTAACGCTGCTGGATTCTGCATTGTCACGCTGCATTCAGCAAAAAATGATTCCGATGCTGGAATTGCATGATGTAACTTGTAATAACGACACGACAGCTATTATCAACACGGCAAATTGGTTCACACAAACGAACGTAAAAACTATTTTATTAAAATACCAAAAGTGGCTGATGCTAAATCCTGTGAACGAAGCTGGCTATGTGATGTGGAACAGCAACAATGAAACACGCTTTAGGTTAATGTACCAAACTATTATTTCTAATTTAAGAAATGCAGGATTAAACATGCCTTTGGTATTAGATGCTTCAGATTGCGGACAACATCTAAACCTTTGGAAAAGCATAGGAACATCTTTGCAAAATTTTGACCCAAAACACAATTTGATTTTTTCTGCACATACTTATTGGACAAGTTATGCCAATTCAACAACAGCTATCACTAATCTGTTAAATGATGCTGCCACCTGGAACATACCGGTCGTATTAGGAGAGATTGCCAATAAACAAGATGATAATACCGGAAACTGTATCTATACTTTAGATGTGGCAGCAGTCATGCAGGCAGCACATAACAATAACATTGGTTATCTGGCCTGGGTTTGGACTCAGGATAATTGCGGTGCACGACAAATGACAACCAATGGAAATTTTAACACATTAACAAGTTATGGTAACACCATAATAAATACGGCAACGACAGGCATCAAATATGCTAAAAAGCCAAGATGTTGGTAATGTAACAGGTCATAAAAAAAACGACACATGGGTGTCGTTTTTTTATATAGAATGATATTTTTAGATTTCCAACAATGCTTTCACAGGATCCGTTCCGTACAGCATCTTCTCCGGATTTTCCAGCATGTCTTTTACCAT
>DAOORG010000055.1:0-12442 GCA_035389165.1 Chitinophagales bacterium | reverse complement strand
GACTCTTGTATTCTTGCGTCGAGTAAAAAACTGGTTTCGATAAAGTTGCCACCGGCATCTTTAGTAATATCACCCATTTGAAACCAAAGTGGTGGGAACGGAGCCGTAGCTTTTACAAGCTGCACGGTACTGGTTAACTTCGTTCCTTCTTTAGGTTTCATTACAGGTAAAAAATCCTTAGTGGTCAGTAATAGATTTACATCCTGAATCTTTTTTTTATCATATACGGTGCTGCTGATTGGACATAATTTATTTAATTGTGCATGCGCAATAAAAAAGGAACAAAAAAAGATAAGATATAAGGTTGCAATTTTTTTCATGAAGAATAATTTGTCAGGCTTAGAATGTGTTTATAGCTGTTACCAGATTTTTAATTTTAAATATTGCACTATTTCATTATATGGAATTATAAAAGAAGACGCACCAACAGCATACGGTCCGATTTCATACGTGTTATATACAAATTCAATACCATCTTTTGTTAATGCAAAATTAGTAGTAAAATGAAATTTTCCATAACGTGGACTATCTTCAAAATCTTCACCTTCACCAAAAACAAAAAAACCTGCATCAGCTAACGCAATGGTGTCATCAATCGCTTGATTCTTTCTGTAATATTGCTCACCGATTCTAAGCAAAGCAGTATCTTCTACATTAAGCAAGTCAGTAATTTTTAGTTGTTTTTTGTCTATCAAATCCAGTACGGAAAATTGAATATATGCATTAGGATGTGCGCCACCTTCATACATTTCTAAATACCTTTTCAAGGTGAGATGCTTTCCAATTTTTGCATAATAAGAAACTGAGTTTTCTCTGTACCACGCAGAACTTTCACCGTCAAAGTCACCTTGACGTTTGAGTATTTTGTATTCATCAAAGTTTATACTTAGATATTCATTAACAGAAGTATAGCTTGAAGTGTCTGTCTTGTATAAAGCTGTTTTCAGAATGAAGGCATTCAAATAAGAATTTAACGTAGAATCCGGCGTTGTAAAAATAGGGTAGCTGATTATTGCATTCGGGCAATACTTATATTTTGCACTGCAACCTGCATCCGTTGTATCAATGTAAAACAAGTTATGATACAAGGTATCTTTAGACAGCACATCGTATTCAGCTTCTCTATTATCGGTACCCGATGGTTTACACGAAACAGAAAGGAAAATTAAACTAATAGATAAGCAGTAAACAAAATTATTTTTTGACATAAACTAGCGATAAGCACTACAAAAGTACAAATCTGTAACTAGTTTTTTCCTTTTTGTTCTGCCGGAACCGGCACGATTTGTTTTTTTGCTAATACTTCTGCTTTTCTCAGCTTGCGTTCGATATCCAGTTTTTCACGATCTGTGCCTTTGTAGTGCAAACGAGTGCCCATCACATAATCCCAAAGCGGAAATGTTACACACCAGTTTTTGTCCTGGTCTGGTGCCATATGATGATCATAATGCCAAGGCAGATATTTATAGCCCCATTCAGGATCTAAATGAGATTTTTTGTGAACGCGATAATAATTATATTGCGATAACCAAACTGCTGATGTAAAACCTGGTGCAACCCAGAAAAATGGAGAAATTGCCACTGCACCAACTGCCAATGCAGCCACTTCTTTGCTTTGAGGATCCCAGGCGTCTAAAATTCCGTGCTCATAATCAGAATCGCGGAAATTTTCGTGCATCACTGTTTTATGATGTACAGCCCAGTGAAATCTCCAGAAATTATTCTTCTTTTTGCCTTGTCCGTGTAGTACGTATTTATGGAAATACCATTCAAAGGCATTGGAGAATAGCAGACCGTTTACAAATCCTAACATAATTGTCTATTTTGTATTAAAAGTAGCAATAAATTAAACAAAATCTATAAACAAAAGATAAAGAATGAAACAATTAAAGAAATCCGTTGTTACCTTTGCGTCAAGCTATGCAAGTACGTTCTGAGCAATTAGATGTGGGTTATTCTATTCAAATTTTTGAAAGTATTTCTTTAATTGAACCCAATAAATGGAATTCTATTAATGAACACATTTCATTTTATCAGCAACACGAATTTCTGGAAGTTATAGAACGCATTCATAAAGATTTACTGTTTCGGTATGTCTTAATCATAAAAGAGGATAAAATTATTGCAGCACTCTATGTCCAGTTGTTGAATTTTTCGTATAAAAATCTGGTCAATTATTCAGATGATACTTCCTCAGGCTTGAAAGGTAAATTCAAGAAATTTATTGCCAGAAAAAATTCTAAATTACTCAATTTAGGAAATGTCTTTTTTACCGGTGACAAAGGTGTCATTTGTCAGCAGGAAGATTTGATTATACCACATATTCCTGAGATTTTTAAAGCTATCCATCGTTCATTTACGGCAAAAAAACCAACCGCGTTTTTGATTGCCAATATCTATTTGCAAGATGAAGAAAAATGTATAGATTTTTGCAGCAGTGCTTTTCATCCGTTTAATACAGAACCGGATATGTTTATGACGGTTTCACCTAAATGGAACATGTTTGAAGATTACCTGAATGATTTGTCTTCAAAATACAGAGTTAGAGCCAGGAAAGTGTTGTCAGTCTCAGAACAGGTTATCAAAAAAGAACTTACTTTAGAAGAAATAGCTGCATCAAAACAACAAATGCAAGGTTTGTATGACAATGTTATGAATCATGTGGCATTTAATATGGCGGTGCTGAATATAGATTTCTTTGAAGAAATGAAAAAGCTGTATGGCGATCAATGTTCGGTTTTAGGATATTATTTAAACAACGAACTAGTAAGTTTTGCCTGTCTGTTTCATGTAGATGTGAATATTTTGCATGTTCATTATATTGGATTAAATTATGAACTAAACAAAACGTTTAAATTGTATAATCGCATGTTGCTCGACTTTGTGAGATTTGCTATCGAAAAAGGAAAAAGAAATATTCATTTTGGACGAACAGCTACGGAAATTAAAACAACTATCGGTGCAGAGCCTAAAGCATTGCATGCCTATCTGAAAATGAACAATGGCTTGGTGAATTCTACACTTCCGTATTTTTTGAAACGCATTAAACCGGCAGAGTTTATTGCAAGAAATCCGTTTAAATAACAGCTTTAATAATTTCCGAATAATTTTAATGAATTCTTTTTGCAAAGTGTAATATAGTAAGCTACGCAAGTGAAACACCTATTAATTTACCGATGCCAAACGTAATTGCGGCAGCCAGTAAACCAAATAATACTTGTCTGAAACCAGAAAACCAAATGCTTTTTCCTGTAAACAAAGTGATAGCAGAACCTATTAAGAATAATCCGATTGCACTGCAAATTACACTTATAATAATGGCGATATTTCCATCGAGAAACATGAAAGGTAATACAGGAATTAATGCACCAACTGCAAAAAGTATAAATGAATAAATTGCAGCTTCCATGGCAGAACCTTTTAATTCATCCATGTTAATCCCTAATTCTTCTTTCACTAAAATACTATGTGCATATTTTTTATCCAACATAATTTCTGCAGCCATTGCATTAGCTTGTTCAGATGGAATTCCTTTAGCTATATAAATTAGTGCCAGCTCTTTTTGTTCACCTTCCGGATTGACTTCAAGTTCATTCATTTCCAATTGCATTTGATTTTCATGTAATTCCTGAGAACTTTTTACAGAAATCCATTCACCTAATGCCATGGAAAGTGCACCTGCTAACAAGCCAGCAACACCAGCCAGCAATACGCCATTTCCACCGGTTGTTGCACCGGCAATTCCCATCACCAAACTAAAGTTTGATACTAAACCATCATTGCCGCCTAACACAGCAGCTCTTAATGCATTGCCACCAACAGAGCGATGTCTTTTTTCAAATCTTGCTAATGTTTGTCCGGATACGTTTGTTTCTTTTTCCAGAATATTTTGCAGGATTTTTACGTGGTTGGTTTCATTTCCTGTTATTGCAATATTGTTTTTATTTTTAGCACTAATTATTGCAGTGGATATGCTTTTTTCAGTATCCATTAGTGCACCTAGAACATAATCATAGCCGAATATTTTACCAATTAAATCGAATGTTTTAGCTCTGTAAGATGGTTTTGGTAATTGCATTTTCCCATTAATATCAGACTTCTTAAGAAATGCCATCGCATGTTCATTTTCTATTTCAGCCATTTGTTTGAAAATAGCGGCAACAGCAGGTTCAGATTCTACTTGTGCTAATCTGTTATATAAATATGCTGCATCGACTTCTGTTTGCAGATTTTTACTGATAAGATTTTTCATATGTAATTATTATTTTAGTACGGTTTGATTTTCAGTTCTCATGAAAATTTAGATGAAATCTGAGTTGAGTTTATAATTTATTGCTTAAAAAAATCATAACTCCTTGTGAAAGGAGTTACAATTTAGTGGAAATTAATTTAATAAGCTATGGAATTAGATTAATCATCATCATCATTTCCACCATTTTCAT
The DNA here is from genome assembly GCA_035389165.1 of Chitinophagales bacterium. Taxonomy (GTDB): domain Bacteria; phylum Bacteroidota; class Bacteroidia; order Chitinophagales; family JADIYW01; genus JADJSS01. The sequence continues at coordinate 8,000 of DAOORG010000055.1, read as the reverse complement.
TAGCATTAGTTTGAGTTATTCCTGTTGAACTTGAAATTTCTGTATGTCTAATTTGTCCGCCTAAATATCCGGTTCTGGCTACCAGCGCAAAGCTTACAATTGCTATAACTAATGTTGCCATAGTAGTTGATTTTGACAGTATATTATTTTTGTTTGCAACAATTATAGCCAATAGTGATGAAACACCCAGAATAATTAAACTTACTAACGCAAATATTGCAAAGTCTTCATGTTGTTCTATAATATTTTCTGAAATACCTTGAATGTTTTCAACTGCTTCTTCTGCGCCTTCACCAGTTAAATAAGCTATTCCAGCACCAATAGCGGAAATAATAAACAATAGAAAAGACGCAATTTTTGTTTGAGTACTGTTTGTAAACAAACCATATATTAAAACTAATGTACCTAACAAAGATCCAAATATTGGCAAATGTGTTACGATTAAGTGAATGTGTGCCTGACTCATAATTTTTATTTTTACAATGAATTAATTTTGATAAATTTCTCTCCATTTGTCATGGAAATACCACAACGTTTACTTGATGTATTTTCATACGTATTGCCACAAGTAGGACAAATAAAATAAACAGTTGGCAGTGATTTTACGTTGTTGTTATTTAGTTCTGTTAATGCTTTTTCATAAAATGCTTTGTGTTTTATTTCTGTTTTATAAGCATAATTCAAACTTACCATAGCCAGTTGATTGTTAGCTGCATTCGCTGTTTTTAAAAATGACGGATACATTTCCGCAACTTCATATGCTTCTCCGGAAATGGCATATTCAAGGTTTTCTTTGGTAGATTTTACAGTGAAATCAGGTGTAATTTCATTTACGGTAGCACCCAATTCTTCCAACACTATTTTATGATTTTGAGCGTGAATATTTTCAGACATGGAAGCTGCTTTAAATAGAAGAGCAATTTCATTGTAACCTTCCTCTTTAGCTTTTTTAGAGAAAGCAGCGTAGGTTGCAGTTGCATTTGTTTCGCCTTTAAAAGCAGCCTGCATGTTTTCAATTGTTTTGGATTTTGCTTCGTCTGAATTAACAGGCTTTTCATTACTTTCGACGATTTTAGTTTCTGTAGGTGGTTGCATTTCTGCATTGTTTGTATCGTTATTGTTACATGAAACAAATGAAATACAACTTGCAAATAGTATGACTGGAATTGTTATTTTCTTTTTCATTTTAATTATTTTGTGATTATTAATTTTATACAAAGTTGTTATGGTGTGACTGCATTTTTGCTAATTGAAAACTTAAGAATAGCTTAAGATTAACGGCAATTATTTTTTATCGTCATTGCCATTTTTATCGTCATTGTCATTTTTTTCTTCTTTTTCATTCGCTTCTTTTGTTTTCTCATTTTTTAATGAATCTGTTATAATAGTAGTATCCATCATAGAATTTACAGGTATTGCTTCAGTTGTTGCATTTGTTTGTGTACTTGTTTTATCGGTATTTTTGCATGCATTAATAAGTAGACATAGTGTAATTAGCAGTATGCCATTAAAGATTGTTTGCTTTTTCATTTGTAGCGTTTGTTTGGTTAATTAATAACACAAAGATGCAATCGGTTGGATTACGGCACGATTTGTAAAAACTTAAGATTAGCTAAAGAATTAAACCGGAAATTGAAGTGTAAAACTAGTTCCTTTGTTTTCAGCACTTTCAACAGAAATTTTTATATGCTGTAGCTCGCATAATTTTTTTACAATTGACAATCCTAAGCCGTTGCCTTTTATTTCAGAACTTCTGGAGTTATCTGCTCTGTAGAATCGATTAAATAAATAGGGTTGTTGATCTTTTGAAATTCCAATTCCTTCGTCTTTTATTAAAAGTGAATTTGATTTTTCATTCCATTCAAAAGTGATATTTCCGTTTGGTGTGTTATATTTTATAGCATTGGAGATTATATTTTCTAAAATTCTATCTAATAAAGCAGCATCAGCAAAAACTACACAATTAGACGGAATATTATACTTTATTTGATTTTTATTCAATAATAAATCTCCACCATTAATAAGATGGTCAATTTTTTCTTTCAGTATTATTTTTTCTTTTTTAATGATTGTGTTGTTTGATTCGGCTCGGGCAAGTTGTAGTAATTGATCAAATAAATAGGATAATCTGTCTGTTTGACTGATCACTTCATTTATTTTTTGTTCGTAATGTTCCGGTGTACGTTCTTTTCTTAACAATACTTCTAATGTTCCTTTTATTATAGTTAGAGGTGTGCGCATTTCATGCGATGCATCTGCCGTAAATTGTTTTTGTTGCTCTATACTATTTTCAATGCGATTTAACAGATCATTAAAGGTAGTTGCCAGCTTATAAATTTCATCTTTATTATTTGGCAAAGGCAACCTTGAACTGATATTAGATTCGTTAATTTCCGATGCACTTTGAATTAGCTTTTGTACTGGTTTTATTGCTTTAGATGCAACATAATACATAATTAAATAGAGAACGAAAACCAATATTAAATAAGTGAAGCACAATACTATAAATAAATTATGCAAAACAGAAGAAGATTCTTCCTGAGAAACACCGATAGTTAAATAACCAATTGTTTTTTTGTTCTTATTAATTATTGGAAATTGCCCTTGTCGTATTTTTTGAGTATTGATAGTTGTATTATAGAAAGATGTTTTGTTATTATTTGGATGAATCAACAGGTAATCATCTTGTAAATTAATCGATTTGAAAATAGCTTTTCCATCTATGTTTACTATCTGTATAAATGTTGGATTCACTTCAATTTGTTGATGTTCTGCCTCGTCCCATTCCGGCATTTTATTGATTTGGATACTGTCGTTTTCCCAATTAATATTATTGAAAACTTCTTCCATTTCTGCTTTAATATCATTGTCTAAATGCTGAAATGAACTAAACGAAACAACATAATAAATGACAACGAACACAATAAATGTGGTAATCGCCACAGCGATAGTGTTAAAAATTGCAATTCTCTTTTTAAAGTGGAAATTCATATAGTATCATTTACACGATAGCCAACACCACGTATTGTTTGAATAAATGACTCTTCGCCTGTAGTATCTAATTTTTTTCTAAGTGCATTGATAAAAACATCAATTACAGAAGTGTCTTTATCAAAATGAATATCCCAGATTTTCTCAATAATTCGGGTTCGCCTGCAAACATTGCCTTTGTTGCGCAATAAGTATTCAAGTAATGCAAATTCTTTTTGAGTGAGCTCAATTATTTTTCCATTTTTAGTAACTTGATGTATATCTGTATTGAGTTTGATTTTTCCGGTTGTAAAAACTGATTGTTCACCAGTTTTATTTCTTAATAATACTTTTATTCTCGCCAATAATTCTTCAAAAGCAAATGGTTTTTTGATATAATCATTTGCACCTGTTTCTAATCCAAAAACAGTATCGTCAACGGTATCTTTAGCAGTTAAAAATAAGATTGGAATGGTTGTGTTTACTTTGCGAATATTTCGGCATATTTCAATTCCGCTTAAACCAGGCAACATCCAGTCAAGTAATATTACATCATATTCAGATAAGTTGTCAAGTGCCATTTCCAAACCAATTTTTCCATTATTGGCAATATCTACTGCAAAAGATTCTTCTTCCAGGCCATCTTTTATAAAATTAGCAATCGCAGTTTCATCTTCAACTAATAAAATTCTCATATCTCTAATTTACAGAAAACAACTTTCTAAATAATATTAATTTTGGGTGTTAAAATCAGGCATTTCCAATTGTACACCAGCACCATGTTTGTATACCAATTGTCCACCTAAATATCCTGTTCTAGAAATTGCTGCTACAGTTATTGTAAATAATATAATTCCGATAATTTTTAGTCCTGTTTTTTGAAGATGAAAATAATAGTTAATGGAATAATAAATCGCTGTAATACAAGTTATCCATAATGCAAACGTAGCAGCTTGCTCGTGTAATTCCATCGCTCTATACATTGTACCATCTTCCATGCCATCACCAGCAGCGTTTCCGGTAAAATAGGCAAATAAAACACCAATAGTACCTATAAAAAGTAAAGCAAATGAGCTTTGTCTGTGAAATATATTTTTTGAAAATAAGCTGATAATTTCAAAAATGTAACCTATAAGTACTAAAGCAATAGGAAAATGAATCACCATTGCGTGTAAATGTGTTGCAGTAAACATTTGATATAATTTCTACAAAGTTGACCTGTTAGGAATTTATATTAAGTATGTAGAATCTTAAGATTGCCTTAAGGAAGATAGGAAAGAGGATCATTTATTCTTTAAATACTCATCAAATACTTTCCTTGTATTTTTTTCATTTTCGTGCTGTTCTATTTGACTGTCTTTGGAATTATTCTTAAACAAGAAAGCTAATCCAAATCCAACAATTCCGCCAAATAAATGTGATTCCCATGAAATGCCCTCTTTCAGCGGTAGAATTCCCCAAACCATTCCACCGTAAAATATGGCAACGCCACTGGCCACGGCAATTGCTTTTATATCCATCCTGAAAAAACCGCTAAACAGCAAAAATGAAGCAAGTCCATAAACAATACCACTGGCACCAATATGGTAGGAGCTTCTGGCAAAAAGCCAGACAAGTAAACCGGTTAAGATGTAATTTAGAATCCAAACGGTGAGCGCCATCTTCTCATACATTACGAATAAAAGCATCCCTAAAATTAAAACAGGAAGTGTGTTTGAAATCAAATGGTTCCAGCTTCCATGTATCAAAGGAGAAGTGAAAATACCGAGTAATGTCGTGCTATCTTTCGGATAAATACCAAGGCTGCTTACATCCAGATTCAAAACTAATTGTACAATAAAAACCACCCACATCAGTAAGACAAATACAACAGGAATTAGCCATTTTATTTTCATCAGAAAAATATCAACCAAAATAATGCTGAAAAAGTTCAATTTTACTCATTTTAATCCAATGCACGCATTTTAATTTTAACATAAGTTGAATTTTTGTCAACATACTGAAATATAACGTATAACATGCTTATTTTAGCAAACAAAATTTTCAGATTCAATGATTATAGGCGTTCCAAAAGAAACAAAATTTAAAGAAAACAGAGTTTCCATTACTCCATTAATAACAAAAGAACTTATTAAACAAGGTTTTACCGTGATGGTAGAAAAAGGTGCAGGTTTAAATTCTTTTTTTAGTGATGATGATTATTCCAATGCAGGCGCTTCTATTGTTCCTCAAAAAGAATTGCTTTATGAAGGTACCGAAGTGATATTGAAAGTAAATGCTCCGCAAGCAGATGAAATTGCTTTAATGAAAAAAGGAGCTATTCTAATTTCGTTTATGTGGGCAGCTACCAATCCTGATGTTGTGAGTGCTTGTGAAAAAGCAGGAATTTCTGCATTTTCTATGGATGCCGTTCCGAGAATTTCCCGTGCACAAAAAATGGATGCTTTATCATCTCAGGCGAATCTTGCCGGATATAAAGCGGTCATCATGTGTGCAGATACGTTAGGGAAAATATTTCCGATGATGACCACTGCTGCAGGTACTATCAAACCTTCTAAAGTCGTGATCTTCGGAGCAGGTGTGGCTGGTTTGCAAGCAATTGCCACAGCTAAACGATTAGGTGCTATTGTGGAAGTATCAGATATTCGTCCGGAAACAAAAGAACAAGTGCAATCTTTAGGTGGTAAATTCATTGAAGTGAAAGGTGACGACACCATTAAAATGGAAGGTGGTTATGTGAAAGGTGTATCGGATGAATTTCTTAAAAGACAACAGGAGCTTGTGGGTAAACATGTTGCAGAAGCTGATATCGTGATTACAACAGCTTTAATTCCGGGAAGAAAAGCACCGGTTTTGGTAACAGAAGAGATGGTGAAATCAATGAAATTTGGTTCAGTGATTTTGGATATGGCAGTTGAACAAGGTGGAAACGTAGTTGGCAGCAAACTCAATGAAAACGTAAATATCAATGGCGTTACCATTATCGGCGAAGGAAATATTCCATCTTTGTTGCCAATGAACGCGAGCGATTTATATGCCAAAAATATTCAGACTTTATTATATCATTTAGCTACCAAAGATGGTTTTAAATGGGAAATGGACGAAGAAATTACTAAAGGAAGTTTGATTGTTCATAACGGAACAAAGGTGCATCCGTCAGTGATACAATAATTCTACAATTCAATAATTCATTAATTAAATAACATGGAAATATTCGATTTTTTTGTTCAAAACCGCGAAATGATTTATTTCATTATCCTAGCTGTTTTTGTTGGTATTGAAGTTATTGGTGGTGTGCCAACCGTTTTACATACACCATTAATGTCTGGTGCAAATGCCATTCACGGTGTAGTTATAGTCGGTGCCATCATTGTAATGCTGGATACTGAACCGGATAATTATTTCGGTCTAATCTTAGGTTTTTTAGCCGTTATATTGGGAACACTGAATGTTGTAGGTGGATTTGTCGTGACAGACAGAATGCTGGAAATGTTTAAGAAAAAGTAATCAGTTTGAAGATGTGGTAATTTGAAAATGACACATCTTAAAAATAAAAATTAAAACAGATATAAGTTTAGAGATTGCTAATTTTCAAATTCTCTACTCTTCAAATTTTCAAATTAATAGTATGAAAGGACTTTTAGAAATATGTTATTTAATCGGCTCGGTAACATTTATAGTTGGCTTAAAAATGATGGGTAATGCCAAAACCGCACGTAAAGGAAATTTAATCGGTGCATTTGGTATGACGGTTGCCATTTTAGGTACTATTTTTCTTTATGATTTTGACAGAACGCATACCACGTTTAATGGATTTAAACTTGGGTTAATTCTTTCAGCAATAGGCATCGGTACAGGAATTGGCTGGATGACAGCGAAGAAAGTAGAGATGACAAAAATGCCGGAACTGGTTTCCATGTTCAACGGTATGGGTGGCGCTTGTGCTGCATTAATTGGTTTAACGGAATATCAGCATAACATAGGAAAGCCGACAGCATTATCATTTATTGTGGCTGGTATGGTTATCGGTACTATTTCTTTTTCAGGTTCCATAATTGCTTATTTAAAATTAGCCGGAAAAATGAATGCGCCGGTTCGTTTACCTCAATATAATTTATTAAACAATGTAGTTTTATTTATTGTAACAGCATTTTCTGTATTTATTATTATTCAAAACGAATCTTTACCGGAATCTATCATTTGGGTATTATTTGCCATAGCGATTATTTATGGTGTATTATTTACGATTCCGATTGGTGGTGCAGATATGCCGGTGGTGATTTCATTATTAAATTCATTTACAGGTTTAGCGGCAGCTTTCGGTGGTTTCTTATACGATAACAAACCAATGTTGACTGGTGGAATTTTAGTAGGTTCTGCTGGTACGCTATTAACCTTAGCCATGTGTAAAGCCATGAACCGTTCGTTAACCAGCGTTATATTCGGTGCATTTGGCGGCGGAAGTGCAGCTGCAGCAGGTGATTCTGCAACTGGTGGCACTATCAAAGATATTCAGGTATCGGATTTAGCCGTGTTGTTGAATTATTCTAAAAAAGTCGTAATTGTTCCAGGTTATGGTTTAGCAGTTGCACAGGCACAACATGTGATTCATGAGCTAGAAAAATTACTGGAAGAAAGAGATGTGGAAGTAAAATATGCTATCCATCCGGTGGCTGGTCGTATGCCTGGTCACATGAACGTATTATTGGCAGAATCAAATGTAGAGTATGAAAAGCTGGTAGAAATGGAAGATATCAATCCTGAATTTGCTCAAACCGATGTGGTGCTGGTAGTAGGAGCGAATGATGTGGTAAATCCGGCTGCAAAAACTGACCCGAGTTCTCCAATTTACGGAATGCCGATTTTGGAAGTTGAAAATGCTAAGAATATAATCGTAAACAAACGTTCTATGAATGCTGGTTATGCCGGAATCGATAATTTATTATTCTACGATCCGAAATGTTCTATGTTCTTCGGTGATGCAAAAAAAGCATTAACAGAATTAGTTGCAGAAATTAAGCAGTTGTAAT
>DAOORG010000054.1:0-12515 GCA_035389165.1 Chitinophagales bacterium | reverse complement strand
CATACAACGTAACGAGGTTATACTTTTCTAAAAATGATTTAATATGACTGAAAGCCATCCTGATTATTTATTCTTAAGTATGACTGTGCGCATAATAATCATCAAGGATAAAGAGTAAAATTGTATGTACAAATTACATAAAACATAAATTTAAAATCATGAGAAAGAATGCACTAATTTTATTCATTGCAGCGTTATCTGTTTCTATAACGGCTTGTAAAACCAATGAAACATCAGGAAATGAAGACACTACTGTAAGTGCTGCTGCAGATGGTGTAGGACAATCTGGTGTGCAAGACGATGTATCCAATCCTAATATAGTTCAGGTTGCAGTTGGTAGTAAAGATCATACCACACTTGTAACTGCTGTGAAAGCTGCCGGGTTGGTGGATGCGTTGAGTAATGCCGGTCCTTTTACTGTATTTGCACCCACAAATGCAGCATTTGATAAATTACCCAAAGGAACGGTGGAAGGATTATTAAAAAAAGATAAAGTGGCTGATTTGAAAAGTATTTTAGAATATCATACGTATGTAGGTACTTTAAAAACGGATTATATGCAGGACGGACAATCTTTTGAACAAGTAAGTGGCCAGAAGGTTACCATCACTAAAAAAGATGGAAAATTTTTTGTTAATGGTTCTGCTGAGATTGTAGCGTCTATTCCAACTTCTAATGGAATAATACATGTTATAGATCAGGTGTTGCTTCCGCCTGCTGTAAAATAATTTTTATAATTTGGTTTAATGTAAGAGGCAGGAATTAATTTCTGCCTCTTTTTATGGCAATAATTTGAGAGAAACTATTGCCGTAAAAATCTTATTTATCCTTAAAAATGTAATTAGAGAACACTTGACTTTAGTAAAGATTCTGTTTTTATTGCTTTTGGAAATAGAATATTATTTTCTAAATGGATATGTGTGTGTAAATCATCTTCAAATTCTTTTAATAAACTGAAGGTAACTTTATAAGTGCCACAGGCATCTGAAGGTGGTGTATAGTTGTTGGTTAATTGCGCTATTTTACGGAATCGTTCACCTTCAACGTCGTGCTCGAGCATCATCATGTGTATCGGATTTCCTACCGTTCCAAACGATGGCGTATTTAAATGCTGATGTGTAATAGTTGCTTTTACTAGATTTCGAATAAAAGGAAATAAAATCAATTCCTCTTTCTTCATGTGTGCTGTCAGAGCACCGGCACATTCACTAAACTCTTTATTTATTTCAAATAATTCAGGATGCTGAGTTCCATGAACCTTTTCTAGTTTATTGAGATATTGCAATAATTCAGGAATGGTTCTTTCTACATAACGATGGTGTTTCTTTTCTATGTAATCCACCAATAAATCAATATCCCATTTGCTGAAATCTATTGCACCAGTATTGGTTGAATTAGTTACAGCAGTTAATTCTTCCAGCAAAGAATTCATGTTCAGTTTTTTTTCTTCGCATACTTCATCTATACTTCTGTTGCCCTTACAACAAAAATCTATTTTGTGTTTTTTAAAAATTGTAGCTGTTCGGTAATCCTCTGCTACCAGTTGTCCTATTGTTTTTTCTTGTGCGTTCATTTTAATGTATTTAAGGTGTAAATTATTTTGTAAACATATTTTTTTGCATGATTTCTGCTATACTCAACGCTTTAGCTTTTATCAGCGTTGCTTTTTCTCCTTCAAAGAGTTCGTTTACTGTGGCAGAAAATAGCTTATTCCAACGATTGAAATGTTTTTTTTTAATTGTGGTAATTTTATTTAGGTGATGATGCAGACTCAGTGGGTTTCCATCATAGTTTCCGGTGAAGAAGAGAATGTTATCCCAAAAATCATACATCACAGATAAGTGTTTTATCAGGTTAATGTTCGTAGTTTCTGCAAAAAAAGGACCAATAGATTTGTCTGTCTTAATCTTTTCATAGAAAGTATTCACCAGTAACTCTATATCTTTTCTGTCTTTAATATCACCTTTCATCGATATTATATTTAATTGAGCCGTGTTCCTGTTTTCAATTATTATGCATGTTGTTGTTACAAATCTTTTTTTCGGAATCGTATTAATGAAATCCAAAACGGAATTGCAATCCAGCAGCATAACAGTACCATACTAATGAAAAAGCCAAATGAGGTTCCAAAGAAATTTTTGAAAATAGCACCTGTGTATCCCATCATGGCAGAAACATCTAAATGCAGTAGTATTAATATTCTGGCTAAATCTACAGGACTAAATGCTGTAATAAAAACCATTGCTTTTTCAATTGGATAATCAGATAATTGAAATAATAAAAACAATACAAGTCCATCGAATAGTAATGCAAAATATAACCATAGCATGATTGATAAACCAATTCCTTTAGCTTTGTCTCTTGTAAGGATAGAACTAAGAAATGCGATAGATACAAATACTAGAGAAATAAGGATGCCTAGTAAAAGCATTATACCACTAACAGAGGCAGGTGCATAAATCAACAATGGAATTCCAGCACCTATACAAAATGACAAAATAAACGATATGCTTAATCCGGAAAAAATACTCACCCATATTTTTTTGCGTTGGATTGGTTGACTTAGCAATAATTCTATAAATTCTGCACTGTTGTAAATATATATTGTTGTAAAGAGTATCGTAACCAGCGGAATCGTTAATAGGATAATATTTAAAAGTGTCAATAAGCCTTTTGTACTGTTGTCTTCCAGACTAAATGCGCTCCACGATAAAATAGCCAGCATAATAGTATAAGCTATAATAATCCTGTTTTTTAGAATATCAATAATGACGTATTTTATTATTCTGTTCACCTTCTTAATTTGATTTACGGTTGAGCATTATTGCTCTTGGTTTGCGGAGATTTGCCTTTCAATATGGATGCAATAGCTTTTGATATTTTTTCTTCGCCGGTATTTTTCTTTAATTCATTTATTGTATGATGGAATTCTATTTTACCATCCTGCATAAAAATTAACTGAGTGATTAAATCATCGAGCTCACTTAACAAATGAGATGTAATCAAGATCAGTTTCCCGTTGTTTTTTTCAGCGATAATTTTCTCTTTCAGAATTTCTGCTGCAAGTGGATCTAACCCTGCTGTGGGTTCATCCAAAATCAGAATATTTGGATTAAATAAGAATGCAAGTGCAGCACTTACTTTCTGTGTGGTGCCGCCTGACAACGTGCTCATGCGTTTGTCAAATAGTTGGTGTAATTGAAATTGAACCAATAAATTTTCATCAAGTGGTTCAGTTGATTGTCTTATTTCTTTAATCATTTCAAAGATTTGTCCAATTGTCATGTTCTCCGGATATCTGCCAATCTGCGGCATATAACCAATATTTTTTCGGTATAAAAAACTATTAGAAATTGTTTCACCATTAACTTTAATACTTCCTTCGTTTGGTATTACCATTCCCAGAATACATTTTATCAATGTAGTCTTTCCGCAGCCGTTTGGCCCAATTAATGCAATGCATTCGCCTTTGTTACAAGACAAATTAATGTTGTTCAAAACCTGTAGTTTGTTAAATCGCTTTGAAATATGTTCAATTAGTATCATAACGCTAGTTGCCTCATTAAAGGAGAATTATCAATAAAATTGTCTGGTGTTAAACTTGGAATAATTTTTTCAGATTTATCTAAAAGAGAAACGATAAAACTTCGGAATAAGAGCATTGCTGGTGGATTCATTTCTACAATTACAGAGAATAAACTCAGCGGATGATATGGAAGATCACCAATGCCATTTTTATCTAAATCATAACCTTCATATTTATCCCAATAATTGGAATTAAACGTGTTAAGCACTAACGTACCATTCGTACTAATGTCAAATGTATTGCCGATAAAATTGTTGGTTTTGATTTCATTATCCATGCAACTTGCCTGAATTTTCATGCCCCAGCCATTATAAGTAAATAGATTTTTTTCAACGAGAATTCTGTTGGTGCCTTCCATGTAAATGCCTGAAGTATTATTGGTAAAGTGATTGCCTGAAATATAGCTGTCAGAAATTTCTTTTAGCAATAAACCATAAGCAGCATCACCCCAGTTTTCAATAAAAAAATTATTATACATCTTCACTCGTTTGGTAAACATTACAGCTACACCGGCACCGTTATTTTTGAAAATATTGCAGATGTAGGCATCGTCATTTGAAAACATAAAATGTAGGCCGTAGCGTATATTTGAAGTGGAAATGTTTCTCCAGATAGTTGATCCGGTGACAAATTCAAAATAAATACCGTCTCGGTGACCTGAAATGTTGTTTCCGATAATCAGTAAGCTGTCACTTTTCCAGCAATGTATTCCATTGCCAATTTGTTGCTCTTCTACACCATAGGAAATAATGGTGTTGTTTTTTATGATACAGTTTTTACAATATTGCAAATAGATTCCAAAAAAATTATCGTCCAGTATGTTATTCCGGATAGTTACATTTTCACTATCGTACACTTTGATGCCACCCGGATCATCAATAGTAGCATATCCGGAACGTACTATTTTGAAGCCTTCTATTGTCACATTGCTGGCTCTTACCGACAGTACCTCATATTTTTTCTGACCGTCAATTTCAGGAAATTTTTTACCGATAAGAGTAATGCTTTTATTTACGACAATGTTTCCTTCCTTGTATGTGCCTTTAAAAACAATAAGAGTATCGCCATTAGCAGCCAAATCAATAGCTGTTTGTATTTTTTTTATAGGATATAGTGTACCTACCTGAATAGTTTTCCCGTAAGTAGTAACAGAAAGAACACAAGCCGTTATAATATGTATGACATTTTTTGTCAATTTATTTAGGTTTTATTTCGCTCCAATTAATTGGTACAGCTTTAAATTTTTCTAAAAAGGTTATTCCTTTTTCTTCACTTGTAAATGCAGCCATATTGCCTCGCATTGGACTTTTTAGTAAATCTCCTTTTATGAAATAAGCTGTCTCAGCCGGTATTAGTGAGTTATTGCCCAAATAGTCTGAAACGAAGAATAATTTAATAGTTGTTTTTTTATTTTCGGATGCAAATTCTATCATGCAAGAGAGATCATCAAATTTATATACTCTTCCTTTTTGAGTAATTAATTCTGCAGCAAATCTTCCGTCAGCAATTGTCATTTTACAATTATCGCAATTATCTTTATTTAACTCTATTTGCTGAGCAGTACTGTTCGAACATTTGCTGAAGCCAACTATAAATACAAAAAGCATTGCCGTAGTTTTTTTTATTCTCTTAAATCTATTTAATGCTTTAGTTTCTATTAGTGTAACAGTAACCATCAACAACCCACTTATCACGAATAACCACCCGCCAACGGAAGGCATAGAATAAGCACCGAAATTCAACAATTGTTTAAATCCAATTAAAGGTGGTTGATATGCCATGCCTGGAACAATAATAGCAGCGTTTGGATCCAGATTATGACCGTAGTTATATTCCCATCTCCAGAAATCTATCATAGAGAGAATTCCGAAAAGAATAAAAGCAATCAGTAATATATATACAATTTTTTTCTTGCCTACAATTGCAGTTAAGAATGTTGCCATAGCGAAGAAGCCAATAATATAAGGCAAGACAGTAAATTCGATAAAGTCTTCAGTGTGTAATGTTTTCATGCCAATATAATGATTAAGCCCATTTATGATATCGACATTTCCTGCTAATTTATAAGAATATATTAACAGATATAGACCTTCCGGATATTGTGGTGCATCCAGATCTATGCGCCATAACGGAACAAAAATGGATACTACTAAAGATATTCCAGTAATAAGCAATGTTATTTTTGAAATTGTGGAAATTTCATTATCCTTAGATTGATTCATGATTTCTATTTTAAGGTTGCAGAAAATAAAAGGAGCAGAGAACGTATTGTTGTCACTGCTCCTTCTAATAATTACATTTAATATTATTTTTTAGCAGCATCAGGAACCGGATTCCCTAAGCTGAATGTCAATGGTACGCTACTTCCAGCCGGAGACACTCTAACGTATCCCTGCATTTCCTGATGCAATGCACTACAGAAATCGGTGCAATACATTGGAAAAATACCCACGCGGTCCGGTACCCATTTTAAGGTTTGTGTTTCACCCGGCATAATTAATAATTCAGCATTATTAGCACCTTTGACGGCAAATCCATGTGGGACATCCCAATCTTGTTCCAAATTAGTTACATGGAAATAAACTTCGTCGCCCATTTTTACACCTTCAATATTGTCTGGAGAAAAGTGAGATCGTATGGAGGTCATATAAACATGGACTTTATTGCCTTGTCGTACTACTTTTGATTCACCTTCTCCTTTTGCTACATATGGATTTTTATTGTCTGCTATTTTAAAGATTTTCACCTGGTTGTTTTTAATCAGTTCGGCTGGTGCAGCTTGTGCGTAATGAGGTTCACCAATAGTAGGAAAATCTAAAATCAACTGCATTTTATCACCGCTGATATCAAAAAGTTGTGCACTTTGAGCCAGCTCAGGTCCGGTTGGAAGGTATCTGTCTTTCGTGATTTTATTGTATGCAATTAAATATTTAGCATTTGGTTTTTTGCTGTCTCCTCCAGGAATACATAAGTGACCTACAGAGTAATAAGTAGGAACTCTGTCCAGCACTTTTAAATCTTTAATATTCCATTTTACCACTTCTGAAGAAACAAAGAATGTGGTATAAGCATTTCCTTTTCCATCAAATTCAGTATGCAAAGGGCCTAAACCCGGTTTTTTTACTTCACCATATAGAGCTGCTTCGTATTTGATTACAGGAATACCCTCAAAATCTCCGTCATATGATTTGTTTGCGATGGCTTTTTGCAATTTATCGAAACTGAAAACGGGAATAAGTGCTGCTAATTTTCCGCTGCCAACAATATATTCGCCAGTTGGATCTACATCGCAACCATGCGGTGACTTTGGACAAGGAATAAAATAGCAAATATCTTTTAATTCTTTTGCAGACAAAACTGTAACTTCTGTTTTTATCTCTGAAGTTGCACTATGTGTTTCATCGCTATAGGTGTTGTGTGCATACCTTACAGGAACTTTTTTCCCTTTTCCTGCTTTCAGATATTCTTCGGCTTTTTTCCAGTTAACCGCCATGATGAAGTCTTTATCTTTTTGAGATGCATTTACTTCTAATAGTGTATTGGCCTGTTCTGTGTTATAGCATGAGAAGAAAAACCAACCATGAGATTTCCCTTTGCCAGCATGACTTAAATCGAAGTTAACTCCTGGACATTCAATTTGAAAAGCAATATCCATTTTTCCATTTTCTTTTCCTACACTTATAAAACTCAAATAACCTTTAAAGTTTTGCTTATAAGTATTTATAGCTACATCACCATTTGCATTATCAGATGGCACACTAAAACGAGTACCTGCAACAACATATTCTGTATTTTCTGTAATAAATGGAGAGGAATGGTTGCCAGCACTATTCGGTATTTCAATAATTTCAGCAGTACGAAAAGTCTTCAAATCAATACGTGCCACACGTGGTGTATTATTGGCATTTCCAAAAACCCATCGTCCGTCAATTTCTCCATTTGTTTGAGACATTTCGGTATGGTGTAAATCATCCCAAGGAACGAAGCCGTGAGAAGTATTTAACATTGGTTTTGTCTCTTCACTATAACCCCATCCTTTTTCGGGATCAACGGAAAAAACAGGAATTACACGAAGCAGCCTGCCTGATGGTAAGCCATAAGCAGACATCTGTCCGCTAAAACCACCACTTACAAAATTGTAGAATTCGTCATACTTTCCTGGAGCAACATATGCTTTTTGTGCAGCATCGCCGCTAACAGCACTACCTGCGTTTTTTGGTTTACATCCATTCATTGTCAATAACAGAATGACCATTATGAATGTATTGAGTTTTATATTTAACTTTTTCATTTTATATTGGATTAACTTTTGATTTTATTTAACACCGTCATTTTTGCGCATAAATTCTAATAGGTGTCTGGCATCATCATCAGATAGACTTTGATTTGGCATTCTAACTAAGCATAATTCTAACTGAGCCTGTGCTGCAGGGTCTTTGTCTATCATCGCATCTGTATTGGTAATGAAATTCATTATCCATTCCGGAGTTCGGCGCGTGGTTACACCTTTCCATCCTGGACCTACCAGTTTTTCCTCTGTCAGTTTGTGACAGGAAGAACATTTCACGCCTGATACTTTTTCGCCGGAAGCAGCCATTGCTGCATCAAGAGAAGCGCCTATTTCTACTTTCGTAAATTTACCTTCTCCTCTGTTAGGGTCGTAAGATGGATTACTATTTTCAGTAACTGAGGTACTAGGAGATTCTGTAGCTTCTTCTGTACTGAAGTCTTCTTTTGATGGATTGGAGTTACATCCAATAAAAACAGCGGTTATGGCGCTGATGGTTACAATTAAAATTAATTTTCTCATGATTGATTTTTTACTTACACAATAGTACAATGAAGTGAAATAGACTATTTATGACCTCAATCATATATCAGTATTTTTTTTACTTAAAGTATAGTAAAATGATTTATATCATGTTTTTAGTTGTGCAATATCATGTTTATTAATGATTTTTACTGATAACTTCGCATAGTAAATGTTGATTGAATGATAAACGAGGATATTTTATTAAGCAGAGGTGCCGTTTACAAAAAGGTAAAAAAAGGTGAATTTATATTTCATGAAGGCTCTAAATGTAGTTTTTATTTTCAATTGATTAAAGGGAAAATAAGTTGGCAGAATTTTGATGAAGAAGGAAAAGTGTTTATTCAATCAATTGTTGAGCCAGGAGAATGTTTTGGTGAGTTGCCTTTGTTTGACGGAGAACCCTATGCGGCAAATGCAATTGCGGAAACTGATAGTATTATAATACAATTACAAAAATCAACATTTCATCAGTTGATTCAGGGTTCGCCTGAAATTTTGTTTGCTTTTAGTAAATTACTTGCACAGAGAGTACGTTTTAAATTTTTTATCTTAAAAGAGATTGCATGTCATAATCCTGAACAGAGAATAGTTACATTGTTAAACCATATTGGAAAAAAAGATGTAATGATAAATAATGGACAATGCAAAATCGATTTAACACGGCAGCAAATTGCCGGTATGACCGGATTACGTGTAGAGACTGTAATAAGAGTAATTCGGAAACTTAAAGAAAAAGGTCGGTTGACAATAAACAGAGGAAAAGTATTTTTAGTAAATAGTGATTCTAGTCATAAAAGATTTATTTGACGATAGCTAATTTTCGCACTCAATCCCAAAAAAAGAATGAGTCGTTCCCTTAGCCGTTATCTCAAAATAGCTTTTTTGAATTTATTAGTGGTTGCATTTCTTGGTGTATTGATGCGTTATAAAATCTTGTATTCACTTCCTTTTATTGACCAAAAAAACTTACTGCATGGTCATTCACATTTCGCATTTTCCGGTTGGATTACACAGACATTGATGGTGCTTTTGGTAGCTTATTTATCCAAAGCGACAGGAAAAGATGAATTCATTAGTTATAAAAAATTATTATTGGCAAATTTAATCACAGCTTACGGCATGCTGATTGCTTTTCCTATTCAAGGGTATGGTATGGTTTCCATTTTTTTTTCAACGTTATCCGTTTTTATATCTTACATATTTGCATTCTTTTTCTGGAAAGATTTAAATAAAATTGAAAACCAAAACGTAGCACATTACTGGTTTAAAGCCGGTTTGCTTTTAAATGTATTTTCATCTATAGGAACTTTTGGTCTGGCATTTATGATGGCAAATAAAATTGCAGATCAGACTTGGTATTTGGCGGCTGTTTATTTTTACCTGCACTTTCAATATAACGGTTGGTTTTTCTTTACGTGTATGGGATTGTTTTATTTTATTCTGCCAACGAAAATCATTGCTACAAATAAATTAAAAAGAATATTCTGGTTATTTGCTTTGGCTAGTGTTCCTGCCTATTTTTTATCAACGTTGTGGATGTCATTGCCTTTGTGGGTTTATATTTTGGTCGTGTTAGCCAGTTTCGTACAAGTAATTGCCTGGATAGTTTTTGTGAGAGTGTTATTCACTTCTAGAAACATAATAATTACAACTATAAGCAAAGAAGTAAAATGGTTGTTCGGTTTAAGTGCAGTTGCTTTAACGATTAAGTTGTTGTTACAGCTGAGTTCAACAATTCCATATTTAAGTCAGCTGGCATTTGGGTTTCGTTCAATCGTAATTGCTTATTTACATTTAGTGTTATTAGGCGTCATTACAATTTTTTTGCTTGGATATATTTTTACATTGAATGTGCTCACTGTAAAAAAAACAACTGTGTATGGAGTTATTATATTTGTAATTGGTATTTTTTTGAATGAATTGATGTTAATGCTTCAAGGTGTTGCTTCCTTTAGTTATACAATCATTCCTTATACCAATGAACTATTATTGAGTTTTGCGTTGATGATGTTTTCAGGAATTATTTTGCTGTTAGTTTCTCAGCTAAGAAAATAAAAAAAGGCTTGCAACAGCAAGCCTTTTCATTTATAAAACTATAAAATTATACCGTAGTATCTTCTGTTTCCGCATCGGGTGCGTTGCTTTTTACACTGGCAATTCCATTGTCTCTTCCTGCTTCACTTTCATATAATTCGCTGGTGCCAATTACTTGTCCGTTTCCTGCTTTCAAATTGAAATATGGTTTTCCGTTAGTGGATTCTTTTTTGTCATAACGCGCATCATTCGTAGCATTTTCTTTTACCGAGTTGATGCCGTTTAAGCATGCAGGCTTTGTAGTATACGCTTCGCTGCGTAAAATTTCCTGACCGTTGCCTGCTAATAAACGAAATACGAATTGTCCGTCTTTTTGTGTTTTAATTACAAATTTTCCCATAATGTTATTATTTTATTTTAAGATAAAGATAAAATAAATCTATGTTTAGTTGCATCCTGAAACAGATAAAAATTAATCATATTCACCTGAATTTACGTCTTTAACACTTCCAAATCCAATCACGTCATCGACCATGTCGTCATCGCTTAATTCCGACACACGTTTTATCGTTTTATTGCCGTATTTGTCTTTTATATTGTAAACGGTTTTTCTAAGCTTGTTAGTCTTTATATGCGAGTTGTCAAAGATGTTTAATTGCATTACGTCTTCATCTATAAAGTTTCCGATGATCACGCCGATGCTGAAGATATCATGATTGATAATTTGTTCCGTTAAATTATTTTTTTTACGATAAGCTTCCTGTCTGTCCAGTAAAATATGGTACAATTCCATTCCATCCTGAATTGGTTGCTCTGTATTAAAACTATCTTCGTAAGAAGTTTTATCTTCATACCTTATTGAAAATTGTACTCGCTTGCAAAATAAGTTCTTTTTCATCATCCGTTTTTCCAGCGTTAAGCACAGCATCATCAGGATATCTAACAGATTTTGTACGTCTTTTCGCTGTTCTTTAGAAACCATGCGCATCGCCGACATGTTTTTGTATTCTTCCGTTACATGCATATCTACTTCCTGAAAATGCAGACGGTGATACCAGTGTAATCCAATAATACTTTTACAGGCAGCTTTTAGTTTTTCAGGTGTGGAATGACGCAAATCATAAGGTGTATAAATTCCTGCTTTGTTTAATCTGGCAGACATACCTTTTCCAATGCCTGGCAAATCTGTCAGTTCTAACTTTTTCAGTACACTGTCGATATTATCATGATCAATAATTGTTAAACCATCTGGTTTTTGTATGTCGGAAGCCAGCTTTGCAAGAAATGCATTCGGTGCAATTCCTATAGAACATTTAAGGTAATCGCCTACTTCTTCTAAAATATCTTTTTTTATTTGTTTGGCTACCGCCACCACATCCGGATAAATATTTTTGTAAGAAGTTAAATCAACAACAGCTTCATCAATACTGCGCGGAATGACATCATCAGAATAACGTTTTAAAATTTTCATGATGCGTGCATGAAAGGTGCGGTATTTGTCCGGATTGGTTTCCAGTGGCACTAAGTCAGGGCATAATTTCATAGCTTCATTTAAACGTACACCTAAACGAATACCCTTTTTCTTTGCTTCCACAGATGGCGCAATCACACAGCCATATTTTCCGGTATATACACAAACTGCCACAGGTCTGCCGCGCAGCCAGTAATTGGTCTGTTGTTCGCAACTTGCAAAAAAACTGTTCATGTCTATAAATAAGACACGCGCTTCCGGTTTGATATGCAGTGAGTTCTGATTCACGTTTGAAAGTTAATAGTTATAGGTTAATAGTTACACGGTTTTTTGATAATTATTTTTTTGGATTTTTATACTGACATCATATAACTTATAACAAATATCCTATAACTTTATAACATGAATCTTCCATCCAAAATAGTAATCGGCTCAGACCATGCCGGCTTTGAATATAAAGAAGCTATAAAGCAATATCTGGTAAAAAATAATGTGGAAATTATTGATGTAGGTACGCATAGCACGGAAAGTTGCGACTATCCTGATTACGCACATGCAGCTGCACGTGAAATTGAAAGTGGTAATGTAGAAGTTGGTATTTTAATTTGTGG
>DAOORG010000053.1:0-12599 GCA_035389165.1 Chitinophagales bacterium | reverse complement strand
TCTACTTTGTTTACTGCACGAATTTCACCGCTTAAACCAACTTCTCCGGAAAAAGAAAATTTATTGCTAATTGCCACATCTTCATACGAAGACAATAAGGCTGCCACTACCGCCAAGTCCACCGCAGGATCTTCGACGCGCAAACCGCCGGCAATATTCAGGAAAACATCTTTTGCACCAAACCGAAAACCGCAGCGTTTATCCAGTACGGCTAATAACATTCCAAGTCGGCGCAAATCATATCCGGTAGAACTTCGTTGCGGTGTGCCATACACTGCCGGCGAAACCAACGCCTGCACTTCTACTAACAACGCTCGCATGCCTTCCATCGTTACAGCAATCGCCACACCACTTACCTGCTCATCTCGCTGCGTAATTAATAATTCAGACGGATTCGTTACGGCACGCATGCCATCGCCACGCATTTCGTAAATACCTAATTCAGCCGTAGAACCAAATCGGTTTTTCTGTGTGCGCAAAATGCGGTAGTTATAATTTCTATCGCCTTCAAACTGCAGCACCGTGTCTACCATGTGTTCCAATAATTTTGGTCCTGCTATTGTGCCTTCTTTCGTGATATGGCCAACAATAAAAACAGGCAGATTATTTCGTTTGGCATACTGCTGAATAACATGCGTAGCTTCGCGGATTTGCGAAACACTTCCAGCAGCCGATTCAATCAGCGATGTTTCCAATGTTTGAATGGAATCTATCACCAATAATTGTGGCTGCACCGACTCTATTTGTTGCATGATAGATTCTACAGAAGTTTCTGTGTAAACAAAAATATCGGAATTGGTTTGTTTGATACGATCTGCCCGCATTTTCAGCTGCTGTTCGCTTTCTTCACCGGAAACATATAACGTCTTCAAGCCTTTTGTCTGCAACACCACCTGCAATAAAAGCGTCGATTTTCCGATACCAGGCTCACCGCCAATTAAAATCAAAGAACCTGGCACGATGCCGCCACCCAACACGCGATTCAATTCCGAATCGGATGTAATAATTCGCTGACGATTTTCGTTAGAAATTTCCTGCAATAACTGAGGTTTTGTCTTAGTGGCAACAGGTTTATTTCCGGCTGATTTAGTTTCAACAATTTCCTCAACAAACGTATTCCATTCACCGCAATTATTGCATTTCCCCATCCATTTTGGCGAATTCGTGCCACAATTCTGACAAATAAATATTGACTTGGTTTTAGACATTTGTGTAAAGATAGAATCTAAAATGGAAAATAGAAAACGGATATTTGTAACAGTAACTTTTATCAAAATTAGAAGAAAAGTTTCTGGTTACCTAAAAGAGTTATTTGTAAACTTTTTCTAAAGATTCGCAAGACTAAATTTTAACATTAAATGAAAAAAAATGAAAAAATATCTTATTTCCATAGTAGCAGTTCTTTTGTTTAGTAATTGTGTTACGCAAAAAGAATACGACAAGGCGTTAAACGATTACCTGAATGAAGCAATTAAAAATAAATTTCTAACACAAAGTTTTGATTCTTTAAAATCAGATTGTACAACTAAAAATACGAGCTTGCTGGATCAGTTGGAAAAAATGAAAGCTGATTCCGTTGAATTAGCAGATTTAATTGAATCTATGCAAAAAGAAATAGACGACCAGTCAGCACTTTTTTCCAAAACACAACAGGAATATTTGCAGAAATTAAAAACCGCAGGCGACAAAGACCAAAGAACAAATGCTGATTTATTGCAAATGCAGCTGGATCTGGAAAAGCAGAAAATTGCTTTACAACAAAAAGAGGCAGATTTAAAGAAAGCAAATGCTGACTTATTGGCTCGAGAAGCAAAGATACTGGAGCTAAACACCTTGCTGACGGAGCAAAAAACCAAGGCAGATGCATTACGTGATGCCATAAAGAAAGCGTTGACGGATTTTTCTGCCGGTGAATTAAGTGTATACACGAAAGATGGAAAAGTGTACGTTTCCATGTCTGATAAATTATTATTCAAATCCGGATCTACCAGCGTAGAAAGTAAAGGTGTCGATGCGTTGGGAAAACTATCAGATGTCATCAAAAAAAATCCGGATATTTTGGTCAATATTGAAGGCCACACTGATAATGTGCCATTTGGTTCAAATGGCGGCTTAATCAAAGATAATTGGGATTTGAGCTTAATGCGTTCCAGCAGTGTTTTACATATCCTTACAGACAAATACAAAGTAAGTTCCATGCAGGTAGTTGCATCCGGTCGTGGTGAGTTTTATCCAAAAGAGACGAACAGCACACCGGAAGGCAGAGCCGCAAACCGAAGAACAGAAATCATCCTGGCACCAAAAGTAGATAAGTTGCTGAACTTAGTCAATGGTGAATAGGAATTCTGTTTCTGCTCTTGATGTTGACTTATGTATTAATAACCAATACGGAATGACTTATGATTCTTCACTAAAATTAATATTTCGTTGACGTTTAAACCTTTATTTTTGCTGTTGATAAAATGGGTAAAATAAACGACAGCACACAAAAAAAGGAAATGGGTTTCTTCGACCATGTCGAAGCACTTCGTTGGCATATTATGCGTTCTGCCATTGCTGTAGTTGCGCTTTCCTTTATTGCTTTTACACAGAAAAAATTCATTTTTGATTTTCTGTTGTTTGGCCCAACGCGCGCTGATTTTCCAACCAACCGATTATTTTGCTGGTTAGATGCGCAGGCAACTTATTTTCAGGGTTTATGCATAAAAGATGCAAAATTTATATTCATCAATACAGACATCACCGGGCAATTTATGCTACATATTCAGATGTCGTTATATGTTGGTGCCATTGCAGCTTTTCCATATATTTTCTGGGAAGTCTGGCGATTTGTGAAACCGGCTTTGCACGAGCGTGAAATTCGAAATACCAGAGGTATTGTTTTTATCACCTCTTTACTTTTTACAATTGGTTGCTTGTTTGGTTATTTTGTAATTGCGCCTTTTTCTTTAAACTTTTTAATACAATATCAGGCGACAGCTATCGTACAAAATATGATAGACATCAATAGCTACATTGGGTTGCTAATCACCATGACTATTCCAACCGGAATTTTATTTGAGTTACCGATGCTGGTTTTTCTGTTAACCAAATTAGGAATTCTTACACCAGATTTTATGCGTAACGGAAGAAAAGCAGCTTATGTAGCCATTTTAATTGTGGTAGCCATCATTACACCACAAGGCGATGTCACCAGTTTGTTGCTGATTTCTACTCCAATTCTTATTTTATATGAACTTAGTATCGGTATCTCCAACAGAGTATACAAACAACTGGTAAAAGAAGAAGAATTTTAAACAACCGGTTTTTCGGCTTTCAATATTCCTTTTATTATTAAAAATTGTGCAATTATGTACGTTGACATAATCACCATTCTTGCCAGTTCGAATGGCTTGTAAAATAAGTTGACAGCAATACAAGAATCTGAAAAAACAAATAAGAGTGCACCTGCAAATACAAGATAGAATGAAGTGGAATTAACTATATTTTTTCTGTTAAAAGCCATCAGCATCATACTTGTAATGACTATTCCATAAACAGTTACCGGAATTTTCATGGTACCCAAGGTTGGATACATTAAGCGTAGAAATAAAAAAATAAATAATAAAAATGGAAGTATGAGATAAGGCTTTTCTACGACAACCGTAACTTTTGTAGTCGACTTCATTTCTTTAATAAAATGAATGATATAATTAAAATGACCGATTAGGAAGGAAACCAACCCGCTAATAAACAGCAGTTTTGCATTCGGTGATGCTTCATTTCTCGGAAACATCAGAAAAATATCGCCCCACCAGGAAAAAAACAATGCCAGGTAAATAAACTTATAATTTTTAATTTGCTTAGATTGCTGATAAAAATAAAGCGCCAGCAATGGCATCAGCAACACTTTTGAAGCATACATCAACATTCTTAGTTCTGTATGTTCAGCGACAATAGTGGCTATACCACTTATTACATATAAAATCAGGTAGATCATAAATAAAAATACAAAAAACTCAGGACTTAAGACTCACGACTCACGACTAAATACTATTTTTACAAAATGAATGTACTAATTATTGGCGGTGGAAATATGGGAAGAAGTTTTGCCGAAAGTTTCCTGAATGCAAAAATACTAACTCACAAACAGTTGACTGTAATTGAAAAAGATCACGCCCAGATAATGGAGTTAAACCGCATGAAACTGGGTCAGGTTTACAACGAGTTCGGTGATTTTATTTCAGAAAAAGAATTAATTATTCTGGCTACTAAACCACAAGATGCTTATTCTGTATATCCTAAATTAAAACCTTACATCACCGACAAACACATCGTCTTAACGATAATGGCTGGTGTAAGAATTGCTGATGTGGAAGAAAATTTGGGAACGAATAAAGTAATACGCTGTATGCCAAATTTACCTTGTCAGATAGGCATGGGTGTTACCGGGTTTATGGTTTCCAATAGCATTCCACAACGTGATGCTGATTTTGTACGTAAACTTCTGGAAACAACCGGTGTAACGATTCAGCTTTATGATGAAGACCAGTTAAATGCCATAACAGCAGTTTCCGGCAGCGGTCCGGCTTATGTTTTTTATTTTATGGATGCCATGATACAAAAAACCATGGAAATGGGTTTCACACATACGGAAGCATCTAAAATGGTGGAACAAACTTTTCTGGGCGCAGTGGAACTCTATAAAGTCAATGATTTATCCTGCAAAGAATGGATTGATAAAGTTTCTTCGAAAGGCGGCACCACAGAAGCTGCAGTTCGTCATTTTAATCAGGCATCCGTAAGTTTAAATATACAGAAAGGCATGGAAGATGCATTTCAGCGAAGTCGTGATCTAAGTAAAAACTAATCGGATAACTTTCCGAAACTGTTGATATTTTCTACCTAAAACAATATCTAAGCAATACCAGAAAAGGTATATTTGTTAAACACACTTTATTTATGGAAAGATTTCAGGGATTAATCGGCATTTTGGTCATACTCGGCATTGCCTTCTTATTTTCTAATAACAAGAAAAGAATTAACTACAGATTGGTAATAAGCGGCTTGCTATTGCAAACGACTATTGCTGTACTTATACTAAAAGTAGAACCTGTAAAAAATTTCTTCCAGTCTTTAGGAAAAATCATGACACATATAGAAGCATTTGCGCATCAGGGTGCTGCATTTGTATATGGCGGCTTGATGGCTGACAATTTTCAAGGCGGCAGTGTGCCGTATAGCACAGATGGTGTTTTTATATTCGGATTCAGTGTCCTGGCAACCATTATTCTGGTCTGTGTTTTAGTGGCAATATTTTATCACTTTGGAATTATGCAACGTATTGTTGCTATCATAGCAAAGGCAATGAACTTTATCATGCGCGTGTCCGGTGCGGAAGCATTGAGCAATGTCGCCAGTGCATTTGTCGGACAAGTGGAAGCGCAGGTAATGATTCGTCCCTATTTATCAACGATGACGATGAGTGAATTATTGGCGAGTATGTCCGGAAGTTTGGCTTGTATTGCTGGTGGAATTCTGGTAGTTTATGTTGGATTTGGTGCAAAGGTGGAATACCTATTAGCGGCCAGTATCATGGCTGCACCGGGTGCATTGGTCATCTCTAAAATAGTTTTCCCTGAAACGGAAGAAAGCAAAACCATGGGCAATGTAAAACTGGAAGTTAAAACACCTTATACAAACATCATTGATGCCATTAGTCATGGTGCCAGCGATGGCATGAAAATTTCGGTGAATGTAATAGCCATGATTATTGGATTTGTTGCATTAATTGCATTGATTAATTATATACTTGGAAAATTTGGTTACTGGTCAAACCTGCCGTTTACACTTACACTGGATTGGATTTTCGGCAAGATATTTTATCCGTTAGCATGGTGCATGGGTGTGCCTTCACAGGATGTTAGTACTGTTGCTACATTAATGGGACAAAAATTAACGATCAATGAATTTATTGCCTTTTTAAACATGACTAAAAACGGACTCACACCGGTTACAGATAAAGGTTTATTAATAGCCAGTGTTGCTATTTGCGGCTTTGCAAATTTCAGTTCAGTTGGTATGCAAATTGGCGGCATTGGCGAACTGGCTCCAGAACGAAGAGCTGATTTGGCAAAACTCGGAATGAAAGCACTTTTATGCGGAACCTTAGCTTCATACTTATCTGCAACGATAGCCGGAATATTAATGTAGTTACAATTCTATCATTTCAGTTGCTTCATCTTGTTTTGCATACAGCAAATAAAACAACATTCCAATAAGAATCAGATATAGCGATGCTACTAACTTTGGATTGAAAATAAATGAATTCATATACGTTTCATTATGCAAATTCAGGTACCAGCAGATGCGTTCAATATTTAAAAAATAGGCCAAAGAACACAAAATAAGTGGGAAAAATCTTTTCGATATAAATGCATAAGCAGCGAGCAGAATAACGGCTGAATGCATATATCGTTCATGCATTTGTGTATTGAAAAAATAAAAACTTAACGATACTAATGCAGAAATAAGAAAAATATTTTGAAGTGGAAATTGAAGGCTTTCTTTATTTATATGCTTTTTAAAATGGGTTTTGACTAAAGGATAAATGGAGATTAAGGTCATCATAAGAAACAACAATAACCCTATTTGTTTATAAGAAAAAAATCCAAATTTTGTTGCATCGTTTAATGAATACATGCCTTCAATCGTAGTGTTGGGTAATAGTAATGACCACAAGTTAAAAGCACACATAGTTGGATATGGATAATAACCTACAGAACCTGTAATTACAAAATAAACCTGATGTAAATTTCCTTTAAGTATAAACGGCATTAGCACTATTGATTGCATGATTATACCTATTAAGAATGCAACTAATGCTTTTTTAATACCAGTCTTTGTTAGTATCTGCGGCAATAATAACAAACCAATAACCGGAATAAAAACGAGTGCCTGAAGTTTAAAATTTAAAGCTATCCATAATAATAAGATACTAAAAATAGTTTTTCTTTCTAAGGCAGCAATAATTGCTGCAAATCCGAAGAAGGTATAAATTGCATCTACTTGTGCCCACATTACGGTATTATAGATATAGGCAACATTAAGCAACAAAATCAGGAAGAAAAAAATTCTTTTAATTTCATCTTTTACAAACCATACTGCAGCAAAAGCACCCAGCATGTCAAATATAAACGTGTAATATTTTATTGTATAGAGATTATCCTGAATGTCCGTCAGATTTCCTTGTATTTTAGTATGGAAATATAAAATGTATAAATATGCCGGAAGATAGTTACAGTCGCTGTTGTATACATTGGAGAAGCCGTGATGGTAAATTTGCTTTGACCAATTCAGCCAATAAGTCATATCACCTTGATGACCCCATTTCCACATCATAGATATATAGGCTATGTATAACATGACTGCTATAATTAACCAGTATTTCTTATTTTCTGACACCTTTGATTCTTAAATATAATTAACAAAATAACAAATAAAATTCACTTTACAATACCTACATTTTCACAGGTATCCATTTTAATTTATTAGGATATAAAATGACTGATTGTTGTTTATCAAAATTCTTAAATGTAACTGTGTAACCATACTCTTTAATCTTAACACTATATTGTGGTGTTTCATAATCACTCGCACCAACACCCTGATTCCAGAACCAACTACCATAATGGATAAAATCAACATATAAGGTAGAATCGTTTTGTTTTTGTACACTCATACCATCATCAAAAGAAATCTGATTAAAATAAATCACATCATACATATTTCCTTTGTAAGGTTTTTTCAACCTGTATTCCAATGCTTCTTTAAAACCAGAATTTTGTCCATACATTCGCATCATCCAAATACCTTTATAATTATCAGGAACACCCAACAAGTAAACATTCTTACTAGTATAAGAATCGAAATTTTCAAGATATGCATTATAAATTTGTGTTGAGCGTTTCCAATAATGGGTTGTTTTTAATGTAAAAAACAGGTTGACTGTAATAAGTATGGCTGCCGAAATGATAAAGAATTTAAATCGAAACTTTGAAAATAATAAAACTATAATTCCAAAAATAAACATGGAAGACAAATAACCTAATCTATCATTTTCCACCAATAATAATGTCGAAAAATACAACTGAATAATCGGAAATAAAGAAACAATATATAAACCGACAAATAAAAGCAATAAACCTGCATACATTGATCCTTTAATAAATTTCTTTAAGAATAATAGTAGCATGCAAACTAACAGAATAGTAAGTACAATCGTAACAACTGGAATCTCAATAAATGAAAACAACGCTGTTTTATAATCATGACTCCAATATCTTACCAATAAAAAATACTTTATAAAATACTCATAAACCTTAGAAATTGTTTTCAAAGACAAAAAACCGTTATAGGCACTTTCGCCATAATGCATCACCCATACACCATATACAAGTTTACTCATTACAAAATACAATCCTATTAAAAGGTGTTGAGGAATAAAATACATCAAAACCATTCGCTTTAATTTATTATAAGAATGATTCTTAATGCTGTAAAACAAACCAATCAATAGAATAAAATAAGGCATCACTACTACTTGTTCTATAGAAAGCAATCCAACAACCATTAGTAATCCACAATAAAATGGATACTTATTATTTTGACTTTCTAAATCTTTCAAAAACAAAAGAATTGACAAAAGCAGGCAAATAGTTATTGTGTTATATTGAATACAAACTCGCCATACTACTACTTCACTTTGATAAGGCGAAATAAGAAATAAAACTGCCATTACAAAGGCAATGAAAATATGGTGCTTTTGATGCAAAAACAACAAAAATTTATTTGCCACATGAAACCACAAAAATGAAGTGAGTGCATGTGCAAAAGCATACAAAAAATACCAAATTAATGTATCCGAGCCAATATATTTATAGAGAAAAAAAGAAAATGCATGCTGCAGGTATCTGAAATTCTTACCGTGCGAACAACTGTAATAATGCAAAAAGCCACAGTTATCATAATTTTGCTCAAAACCTATAAAATCCGTTACAAATCCACTATATCTGCTCTCAAAATAAATGATTAATGTTAACACAAAAAAGAAAATAAACAGAACTATATTTTTTTTGTCTTTTAACATAAGTACAAACATAAGAAGAAGTCGTTCTAAAATGTACCTTTGCAATACAAAATATTGAATGTCGGTTCATCATTTAAAAGATATCATCAAAAACCTGCCGAAACAGCCCGGTGTTTATCGGTATTATGATAAAGACGGGAAACTATTATATATAGGCAAGGCAAAGAACTTAAAAAACAGGGTTTCTTCATATTTTATCAATAAAGACCATTCTTTTCGCATTGAGTTAATGGTTCGCAAAATTTTCAATATCGAATATTCGATTGTTTCAACTGAACGCGATGCCTTATTACTCGAAAATGCGCTCATTAAAGAGTTACAACCAAAATACAACATCAGTCTTAAAGATGATAAATCGTATCCTTATATTAAGATTGTGAATGAACCATTTCCAAGAATTTATTTTACAAGAAAATATGAAAACGATGGTGCC
This sequence comes from Chitinophagales bacterium, assembly GCA_035389165.1. Classification (GTDB taxonomy): domain Bacteria; phylum Bacteroidota; class Bacteroidia; order Chitinophagales; family JADIYW01; genus JADJSS01. The sequence continues at coordinate 3,039 of DAOORG010000053.1, read as the reverse complement.
GAATATTTTGGACCCTATACATCTGTCAACCATGTTCGCGCTATTCTTGAACTGATAAAAAAATTATATCCAATAAGAAGTTGTTCCTTGCCGTTAAATGAAAAAAATATTCAGGCAAAAAAATTCAAAGTTTGTCTGGAATATCATATTGGTAATTGCCTTGCACCTTGTGTTGGATTTCAATCCAAAGAAAATTACGACAACAACATAGAACAAATTCGCAAAATTGTAAAAGGCAGACTTCAGGAATTGCGTGGCGTATTAAAACAACAAATGCAGGAGTTTGCAGATAAACTAGAATTTGAAAATGCTGAAATTATAAAAATAAAATTACAATCGCTGAAAGATTACGTCACAGATTCTACAGTTGTAAATCCGGGTTTGGGAAATTTTCATGTGTTTGGTTTTACAGAAGATGAAAAAAAAGCCTACATCAATTACATGTATGTTTATGAAGGAACGATTATAAAAACCAAGTCAATAACACTACAAAAACAACTGGACGAAACCAAAGAAGAACTTATGCAGTTTGCAGTTACAGACACTTTAGGGAAAACGACTGAAAAATCATCGGTTTTACTGCCATTTGAAGTAATATCGGAGCATGAATTTATTGATATCAGTGTTCCAAAAATTGGTGATAAAAAACATATCGTCGAACTGGCGCAACGAAACGCATTATTTCAAAAACAGAAAGGAAAAGAAAAAACAAAACCGGATAATACGGAGCGAGTTCTGCAACTAATGAAAGAAGAATTGAAACTCAGAGAACTTCCTGTGCATATAGAATGCTTTGACAATTCTAATTTTCAGGGAACGAATGCCGTTTCTGCTTGTGTAGTATTTAAGAATACGAAACCAAGCAAGAAAGATTACCGGCATTTCAATGTAAAGACGGTTATTGGTGCCAACGATTTTGACACGATGAAAGAAATTGTCTATCGGCGCTACCACAGAATGATAGTAGAACAACAAGCACTTCCAAATCTCATTGTAATTGATGGCGGAAAAGGGCAATTGAGTGCCGCAATGGAAAGCATTTATAATTTAAAACTGGAACATCAGGTTCAGGTGATTTCCATTGCAAAACGATTAGAAGAAATTTATCATCCGAATGATTCGTATCCATTGCACATCAGCAGAAAGTCAGAGACGCTGAAAGTTATACAACAAATCCGGAATGAAGCACACCGTTTTGGTATCACCTTTCACAGAAACAAACGCGATAAAAACACCCTAAAAACAGAACTAAGTGAAATAAAAGGAATTGGTGAAACAATGGCCAATAAATTATTACAGGAATTTAAATCTGTAAAAAATATTGCACAGCAATCTCAGGAAGATTTAGAAAAAGTAATTGGAAAAGCAAAGGCAAAACTGGTAGTTGAATTCTATAAAACAAAAAACGGATAGCATTAAGCTATCCGTTTTTTTATATGCTGGAACATTTTAGTATTCCCAAAGATCATGTTCAAAATTGAACAATTCTTGTTTCTTAGCTTCAGATTCATACAAAATATCAATTCCAGATTTGTAATCCTTAATACGGAAATCCTGTACGTTATCTACTTTATAAATGTAGCTGCCGAATAAACGTAAAGCATATACCTGATCCCAGTTTAAACGAACACCGTTCGGGAAAGGGTTATAAGCTGTAGAGTTTACTAATGTCTGACGTAAGCTTGGGAAATACACCCAAAATACAGGAACTTCACCACGGAAATCACCAGTTGTAGGATCGTAGTTATCATACAAAGGACAAATTCCCATAATACGAACTTCCATAGTAGAAGTTTGCTTATTGAAGAACCAAACTTCTTTTAAACGAAGTTTATTTACGTTATTCCAGTTTACTTCTTTTGTAATTACCTGTAATGTTTGAATACCTGTACCCGGATCTGTTACATAGATGGAGTCAACACCACCACCGGCAACATTTAAAGCTTCTGTCGGATCAATTGGTGCAGAAAAATCATCATCCATACCACTGTACACCTGACATTTGCCACTTTGAACAGCATCTAACAATACCTGAATAAACGGAGCTTTAGGCCATTTGAAATGCAAATTTATTTTTTCACGAAGGTCGATTACACGCCATACATTTTTCCACCAGAATACATCTGCTTCACGAATTGGCTCATAACCCATAGCCACTCTTTTTCCTGTAATTTCCTGTACCCAAGGTAATTTCTGAACCTCAGTTTTTAAATTACTGGAATCTAAAGTGGATGCAGTTGCTGCACCAGGTGCTAAAGCGGCAGGTTGTGTAGCAGTAACTGCTCCACTGCCAGCATTTGGATCTTCGCTAACTGGTTCAGGTGAATTTGTACTGGTAACAGTACTGTCTTCACCAATTTCCTGTGCAAAAACAGCTGATGTGTTTAAAAACACAAGCGTCAGTAACAACCATCCTAATTTATTAATTTGCATTTTCATATTGTAAATTCTTATTAATCGATTTTAAACGCTACACCCGGAATTTTACGTGATAAACCATCTGGTCCTTTCACTTTTATTTCTTCTATGTAGAAAATATCGCCTGGTTTTGCTTTAGCAATAAATGCTTTTTGCGCTGCACTAAAATATGGACCTGTTGCAGAAGCAATACCCGGATCTTGTAATTTAGGCTGGTAGAACATATTGAAACTTAATACTTCGAATTTAGCATCGAAATCGAAATTTTCTAAATCTGCTACAACACCTTGTTGTGCTTTCCAAACACCTGCATTGATTCTACCACCTGGTAAACCAGATACTTTAGCAATTGGATTTGGAATTAACTTCACACGGAATGGAAAGGCACCATAGTTTTTACCATTAGCTGAAACTGTTACATTTGTAGTACCTTGAGTGGTTACTCGAACTTCATATTTACCACCAGAGCCTGTAATAGTACCATTAGACATGGAAACATTTAATTTACTATTTGCAACACCAGCTGCAGAAACCTGCACCGGATTTGGAACACCTATATAAAACACGTTCATCTTTGTAGGAGAAACAGTAGCAAAAGGTGCTGCAACAGTATATTTAAAT
>DAOORG010000052.1:5994-12925 GCA_035389165.1 Chitinophagales bacterium | reverse complement strand
TTGGTACCTTTGTTTGAGTTTGAATCCAATTCGCCGGAAGATTTATACGGATTTGCGATAAGAATTCCCTGGGAAGATTATTTCACGTTGGATCAAAGCTTTGCGATTGACTTTACCATACAGTCGGAATTTTTTACACATTCACAGTTCGCTTCATTAAAGTTGAAAGATGCCATTTGCGACCGATTCCGAAAGTTTCATAATGACAAACGGCCGGATGTAAATACGGACAAACCGGATATTTTATTTAACCTGCACATCAATAAAAACAATGTAACTATTTCAATGGATAGTTCCGGTACTTCACTGCACCAACGAGGCAACCGTGTGGAGCAAACCATTGCACCGATAAATGAGGTTTTAGCTGCCGGTTTAATTTTAATGAGTAAATGGGATCGAAAGTCTCATTTTGTAGATGCCATGTGTGGCAGCGGAACAATTGTAATTGAAGCCGCTAGCTTGGCAATCAATAAAGCACCCAATTTAGACAGAAGTTATTTCTGCTTTAAAAACTGGAAGAATTATGACAAAACCCTGTACAATGACATTTGCACAGAGCTGGAATTGAAAATATCTGATTTTGAATTTAAAATAATTGGCTCTGATAACAATAAAAAATCGGTGTCTATTTCTGAAAATAACGTGAAAAAAGCCGGTTATACGCATTTGATTGAAATACGGGAAATCAGCATACAAAAGATGATTCCACCAATGGGAAACGGCACTTTAATTATCAATCCACCTTATGGTGAACGCATGGAAGCCTATCAGATTGACTTATTGTACAAACAAATTGGCGATGCCTTCAAACAACATTTCACAGGTTATATATGCGGTATCATTTCCAATAATTTTGCCGGTTTGAAGTTGATTGGATTAAAACCTATGAAAAAATATCAAGTTATAAATGGTAAATTAGATTGCGTTTTCTATTTGTATGAAATGTATGAAGGCACAAAAAGAAAACAGAAAGAAGTTATCAGTGAATAAACAATTAAAACCACTATGAAAATATATTCGTTTGTTTTTTTGCTTTTAGTTTTAATGGCCACATCCTGTGACTTTTTTAAAAGTGAAGATGAAGATGCAATTGACATACCAAAAGGTATAACAGCAGAACAATTGCAAGACACCAGATATAAATTCAAGCGTGACAAATCATATAAACAACAATTTCTGAATCAACAAAAGACAGACAGTGCGGTCATTACTATTTACAACATCATTAATTATCAAATCAAAGATGATGAAGCAAATATTGGTGAAGGATTCGATTATTATATTTTCGATATCTCCGTAGATAATCCAACCAGTCAGCCATTTCATATCGGTAATTTCACAAAAAGCTGTTATCTCACCAACGAAAATCCGGAATATCTATACAGTAATGTTGGATTTGCCTTAAAAATGTATTACCTGCAATCCGATTCTTCAGAAATTGATATGGAATATACCAAGCGATTTTATTCGGACATAATGCCAGCTAAAGAATTTTACAGGACCAAATTATTTGCATTCGAAGTGAGCAAAGAAGCCAAAGATCCTTTATTTTTCCATTACAGCATTGGCAGTCAAAAATTTACATATAAAGTACGAGACGCACTTCGCTAATCCAACAAATTATTTGTATTAAATTTTGTAATTTAAATTGCATTATTGAATTATTGAACTAAATTTACAGTCCATAACCACTCAACTGTTATGGCAAAGTTTATTTTCGTTACCGGCGGTGTAACATCTTCTCTTGGAAAAGGTATTTTAGCAGCTTCACTTGCAAAATTATTACAATCTCGTGGTTTAAAAGTTACGATACAAAAATTTGATCCATATATAAATATCGATCCCGGAACCATGAATCCATATGAACATGGCGAATGCTATGTAACGGAAGATGGTGCAGAAACAGATTTGGATTTAGGGCACTACGAGCGTTTCTTAGGTGTGCATACTTCTCAGGCAAATAATGTCACCACAGGAAAAATTTATCAGGAAGTTATCAATCGTGAGCGACGTGGTGATTATTTAGGAAAAACGGTACAGGTTATTCCGCACATCACAGATGAAATAAAACGCAGAATGTTGTTGCTTGGCAATTCTGATCAATATGATATTATCTTGACAGAAGTTGGCGGAACTGTTGGCGATATCGAATCATTGCCATTTGTGGAAGGCATCAGACAGTTAAAATGGCTGTTGCCAAAAGAAGATTACATGGTTATTCATTTAACGCTGGTTCCCTATTTAGCATCTGCCAAAGAATTAAAAACAAAACCAACGCAACACAGCGTGAAAGAACTTCAATCTTATGGTGTTAATCCACATATTATTGTATGCAGAACAGAAATGCCGTTAGGTGATGAACGCAAAAGAAAAATAGCGGAATTTTGCAACGTGGAAAGAAATTGTGTCATTGAAGCTTTAGACGCAGAAACTATTTACGATGTTCCGTTAAATTTAAAAAGAGAAAAACTGGATGAAATAGTGCTGGAAAAATTCGGATACAAAGATGTTCCGGACACGGATTTAACGGAATGGAATGATTTTTTACAACGTTATAAATTTCCGAAAAAAGAAATTACTATTGGTTTAATTGGAAAATATATTGAATTGAAAGATGCTTATATTTCCATTTATGAATCCTTTATTCATGCCGGTGCAAAAAATGAATGTAAGGTAAACGTAGAACGTATCCATTCTGAAGAAATTCACAAAAACAACCTCAAAGAAATGTTAGGTCATTTGGATGGCATTTTTGTGGCTCCTGGTTTCGGACTTCGCGGAATGGACGGCAAAATATTTGCCATTCAGTATGCAAGAGAAAATAATATTCCGTTTTTCGGCGTTTGCTTAGGTATGCAAATGGCGGTGATAGAGTTTGCAAAAAATGTTTTAAAACTGGAAGATGCCAATTCTACCGAGATGAAGCAACATGCGCTCAATCCTGTTATAGATATGATGCAGGAACAGAAAACCATCGTAAATATGGGCGGCACCATGCGCTTAGGTTCTTATGCCTGCAAATTGACCGAAAATACGTTGGCACATTCCATTTACGGCGAAACAGACATTACAGAACGACATCGTCACCGTTATGAGTTTAACAATAAATATTTACAGCAATTTACCGATAACGGCATGATTGCAAGTGGATTTAATCCGGATGCCAATCTGGTGGAAATAATAGAAATTCCGGCACATAAGTTTTTTGTAGGTGTTCAATTTCATCCGGAATTTAAAAGTACAATCTTAAAACCGCATCCGGTTTTTTGTTCTTTTGTAAAAGCTTGTTTGAGTTAAAATACGCAGTCATTTCTTTTTTTGTGTTCACTATCTGTGAATGCTGTAATTTTTACAGGTAATTGTGTAACCGTCCAAAACTTTATAAGAATACCTTTGCGTATTAATCTCATCTAAAAAAATCTAATGAAATTTAATTTACTTCTAACTGCATTGGCAGTATTATTATTGACTGCAGTACAAGCAAAAAACTCAACAGAAATTACAGGTTTTGAAAATCCGGAAAGTATTATTGCATACAAAGATCATTTGTTTGTCTCAAACACCGGTGTAAAACTTGAACCATTGGCTAAAGACGGTGATGGTTATATTTCAATGCTATCACGTGAAGACGGAAAAATTATAGAGTTGAAATTTATATCCAATTTAAATTCACCAAAAGGTATGTTTATCCGAAAAGGTGTACTTTATGTGGCTGATGTAGATAAGATACAAGGATTTAAGATTTCTACGAAAGAAAAAGTATTTGAAGCAGATTTAAATAAATATGGTGTTTCCTACGCAAATGATATTACCAGAGCATTCAGAGGCATGTTTGTTTCTGCTACTTTAAAAAGCGCGATATTAAAAGTAAAAGCAAACGGCAAAATTAAAGAACTTAAAATAAAAGGTGATTTTAACGGTGCAAATGGATTAGACAGAAAGCGAATTGGAAAATTAGCTATTGCAAATTATGGAAATGAAAACCAACCAAATGGCAGTTTTGGTAAAATTGGGTTAATCACTAAAAAATACAAAGAGTTTCAAAAAGAAGGAATTTACGATGGAATAATTCGAAAATGCGGAAAATTGTATGTAACAGATTGGATTAATTTAGCTGATAATAAAGGTCGACTGATTGAATATAAAAGACATTGCAAAAAGGGTATGAAAGAAATTAAACTCGATAAATCCATTGGTGGACCATCTGATATCTTTGCAGATAAGAAAACCAAATTATTATGGATACCTTCAATGATAGAAAACAAAATTATTGCAGTTCCTTTCAGTGATTTAAAGAAAAAATAAGAAATCTAATGTAATTTTATAAACAGCATCTGATTTTTCGGATGCTGTTATTTTTATTAGTAAAAGAAAAAAAATGCCATTATCAAGATTCAGAAATATTAATTTTAGAAATTCAGTTCAGCTAATTGTATTATTATGTATTTCTGCATGCATTTTTTCTTCTTGTAAAAATGCAGCCAGCAATGCTAAAAAAAGTGAACTGAAAATTGCAAAAGATTCTATTGACAATTTGGTTCAAAAGCTGGTAATTACCTATCATTATGATACCATCAGAAATGACAGTGCACTTAAAGTATTTAAAGCAACTTATTCTAACACACAGCAGAAAATCATTGCAGCAACCAACAGACTTGATGTAAACAAAATTCGGGTGAAATCTGCCTTAGTCATTCCAGATACATTATTGTTGGATTTTATGCAGTACTCACCTTTTCCGGAAGTACTTCCTAATGCTGAAACAATTCCCAAATTCATCCTGATAAATCAACGTATACAATTATTTGCTGCCTACGAAAACGGTAAAATTGTGCAATTTGGTCCGGTCAGCACCGGAAGAAAATCCAAACAAACACCCAATAAATTATACTATACAAACTTCAAAGCCAAAAAGAAAAGAAGCACTGTAGATGGCGACTGGATAATGCCGTGGTATTTTAATATTTCCAATTTTGGCGGAATTGGCATGCACCAATATGCTCTTCCTGGCTATCCTGCCAGCCATTCCTGCATTCGAATGTATGAAGAAAATGCGTTCTGGGTCTACAATTGGGCCGACCAATGGGTGCTTTCTGAGGATAAAACTACTGTAGCAAAGCTGGGAACACCTGTTTTGATCTTCGGAAACTACGATTTTGAACAGACGTCACCCTGGAAATTGCTGCCACAGCAACCCAATTCCATAGATTTAACAACTGATGAACAGGAAACCATCCAAAATACAATCGCCGAACTTAAAAATTCTGTATTGTAACCAACTATAACCAAACTCAACTAAATTTTATTTAGTTAAAATCTGCTCATACACAGTCATTTAAAAATTATCCACAAAGATTGTGTGTAATTCTTTAATAACTTGACTAAAAATGATGCTTTTTATAGGTTATTTTTGAGCGTGGAACATAGTTTAGGCGTTACAAGTTATAAGATATTAGTTACCAGTATCTAATCTTATATTTTACACTAACCTTATAACTTATATCCAATAAAGTATAACTTAAATTAAAATGAAACTTACTTATTTCGGTCATTCCTGCTTTTTAGTAGAAACAGATGGTCAACGAATCCTTTTTGATCCGTTTATTACACCCAATGAATTAGCTAAACATATAGATATCAACACTATAGAGTGTAATTATATTGCCATTTCACACGGTCATTTTGATCATATAGCAGATGCTTTGGCCATTGCTAAACGCACCAATGCTGCGGTAATTTGCGCTTATGAAATTTATGAATGGCTCCAGAAACAAGGTATCACCAATTTGAGACCGATGAATACAGGCGGAAAATGGAAAACGGATTTTGGCACGATAAAAGCAGTTGCGGCTGTTCATTCTTCTTGTTTGCCGGATGGAACTTACGCTGCAAATCCAATGGGTTTTGTTATAAATTCAAATGAAGGTGATTTTTATTATAGTGGTGATACCGCTTTAACCATGGATATGCAACTCATTCCACGTTGGGCAAAACTGAAATTTGCGGTGTTGCCGATTGGCGATATATTTACGATGGATATCGATGATGCCATTGCTACAGCAGATTTTGTACAATGCAATAAAATAATTGGCGTTCATTATGATACATTTGAACCAATTAAAATAAATCATGAAGCAGCAAAAGAGAAATTTGCAACCGCAGGAAAAGAATTAATTTTATTAACGATAGGACAAACGATAGAATTGTAAGATATGGGAAAGATAATCAGTATAGCAAATCAAAAAGGCGGTGTTGGAAAAACAACTACTGCAATTAACCTCGCAGCAAGCTTGGCCATTTTAGAACAAAAAACATTATTAATTGATGCGGATCCGCAGGCAAACAGCACCAGCGGTTGTGGTTTTGATCCGAGAAATATCAAAGTGAGTTTATACGAATGTTTGATTGACAGCGTAAAAGCAAAAGACATCATTCTGGAAACAGATACACCTAACTTGTTTTTATTACCGGCGCACCTCGATCTTGTTGGTGCGGAAATAGAACTCATCAATCATCCAAATCGTGAAAAAATATTGAAAGAAATATTATCCGATTTGAAAAAGAAATATGATTTCATCATCATCGACTGCTCTCCTTCTTTAGGTTTGATAACAGTAAATGCATTAACGGCTTCCGATTCGGTACTTGTACCGGTTCAGTGCGAGTATTTTGCATTGGAAGGTTTAGGTAAATTATTAAATACCATTAAAATAGTTCAATCTCGTCTGAATAAAGACCTGGAAATTGAAGGTATTTTATTAACGATGTACGACCAACGACTGAACCTGTCGAATCAAGTAGTTTCTGAAGTAAAACGTCGATTTGAACAAAGCGTATTCAACACCATCATTCACAGAAATACACGATTAGGTGAAGCACAAAGTTTACGTCAGCCAATTATCATGTACGATGCTGACAGCAAAGGTGCCGT
>DAOORG010000052.1:1680-5894 GCA_035389165.1 Chitinophagales bacterium | reverse complement strand
ATGGCATTATTAAAGAAAAAAGACGCGCTGGGAAAAGGTATTCGTGCATTATTGTCAGATATAGATGACAACACAGATATCTTAAAGATAAGTGCCTCTGATGAAGATTCAATCATCAACACTGTACCTAAAATTTTACTGGAACAAATTGAAGTAAATCCGTTCCAGCCACGTGCCGATTTTAATCAGCAGGCATTAGAAGAACTAGCTTCTTCTATAAAAATTCACGGAGTGATTCAGCCTATCACCGTTAGAAAAATAAGTGATAAAAAATATCAGTTAATTTCCGGTGAACGCCGTTTACGTGCTTCCAAAATGGCAGGCATGACAGATATTCCTGCTTATGTGCGCACGGCAAATGACCAGGAAGTAGTGGAAATGGCGTTGATTGAAAATATTCAGCGCGAAGATTTAAATTCGATGGAAGTTGCCCTTACCTATCAGCGTTTGATAGATGAATGCAGCCTTACACATGAAAATTTAGGAGAAAGATTGGGTAAAGACCGCTCTACTGTAACTAATTATCTTCGACTTTTAAAACTACCACCGGAAATTCAAAAGGCATTGCGCGACAAAGTGCTGTCTATGGGTCATGCACGTGCAATTATTTCTGTGCCGGAAGTGGACAAACAACTGTATGTTTTAAAAGAAATAAACGGCAAAGGTTTATCTGTTAGAAAAACGGAAGAGCTGGTTAGATTGCTTTCTTCAGGCTCAGGAAATAAAAAACAAGAAAAAAAAGAAGTGGCTTTGCCGGCATCATATAAAAGTGTGCAGACGAAACTAATGGATTTATTTGAAACCAAAGTGAAAATCAAAAAAACAGCTGTAGATAAAGGTGAAATCATCATTCCATTTTACTCAGTATCCGACTTAAACAGATTATTGGATATCATTGAAAAAGATTAAATAATTTGAAATGCAATTGCATTCATGAACTCAAAACTAAAATCAATTAGAGTTGAATAAAATTTGTCCATTTGAAAATTATTTATTCCTGAGATTTAAAAAATCAGTTTTAAAGTCAACTCTTTTACTACTTTTTTTTATTTCTTTTTCGGTTGCTCAGGCACAATCTACACCTATTGATTCCATTGAACTAGCAAGAAGAACTGCCTTTCAGGATTCAATATTTAAAGGCCTATTGAAACCACAACCTTATAAAACAAGCTCTAAAAAAAACAAAGAAAAGGATGCTGAAATAAAAGTACAGGATGCAACGTTGAATCCTGTTGATTCTATTTTAAAAACTCAAAGCGTTGCTATTGTTAATGATACTCTTATTGACTCTGTAAAAACACTTTCCAATCTAACTTCACAACAAGAAAAAATCAAATTCAAAAAGCAAAAAAAAGTGGATACCACTCAGTATTCGCCTAAAAAGGCTGCCATCTGGGGCGCTGCTTTTCCCGGGTTGGGACAAGTCTACAATAAAAAATACTGGAAATTACCAATCGTTTATGGTATACTTGGAACTGTCATGTACTTTGTGGCCTCGAATGGAAAAAAATTACGCGAGTTTAACGGCTACATCAGAAATGAATATGACAGCATTCCAAATCCTGCACCATACGACCAAATAGGTTTAAGTGAAATAGAATCCTTCCGAAATACCTATCGCAGAAATGTACAAATTGCATCCTTCGGTACTGTTTTTGCCTGGGGTTTGTCGATTGTTGACGCAGTAGTGGACGCTCATCTAAAACCATTTGATATTTCCGACAAACTTACTTTTAAAATAAAACCAACTATAAACTATTCCAATTTTACCTATTACACAGGAATTGGCGTACATTTAAATTTAAAATAAACATAAAAAAATCATCTGATGAAAAACAGGTTATGTATAAAGCATAAAAAATAGCAATCAAAAGTTGTTCGTCAGGAATAAAAAAACAGAAAATAGAAAATGAAAATTGCATTAATCGGCTACGGAAAAATGGGAAAAGCTATTCAGGAAATAGCCATAGAAAAAAATAAAAGAGCAGGAAATAATCATTTTGATATTGTATTAATTGTTGATATTGATAACCGCCACACCGTTACGAAAGAACAGTTGCAGCAAGCAGATGTTGCCATCGAATTTACATCACCGCATACTGCCGTTGAAAACATACATTGGTGTTTTGATGCAGATGTTCCGGTAGTAGTCGGCAGCACCGGCTGGACGGAAAAACTAGATGAAATCAAAGAATTTGCAAGACAAAACAACAAAGCTTTCCTGTTTGCGCCAAACTTCAGCATCGGTGTCAATATCTTTTTTGAAGTAAACCGCTACCTGGCACAAATCATGAATCAACACGATGAATACGATGTCATTCTCGAAGAAATTCACCATACAGAAAAGAAAGATTCACCAAGCGGCACTGCCTTGCATGCTGCATTGGATATTCTAAAACGTTTAGAACGCAAGACTGACTGGAAGAATGGTGAAACAGATAAACGGGAAATAGTTTCCATCATTTCCAAACGTGAAGAACATGTTCCGGGCACACACGTCATTACCTACGAATCAAGTATTGATAAAATAGAACTGACCCACCTTGCTCACAACAGAAAAGGATTTGCAGGCGGTGCATTGCTGGCTGCAGAATGGCTGTCAAATAAAAAAGGTGCCTTCAGTATGGAAGATGTGTTGGGATTTAACAAGTAATAACTTTAACATTCATTAAGATATCACTCGTAATAAACAAGAAAAACTTACCACTTATACTAAAACAGAATTTAAAATACGACCATTCAATAACTCAATAATTTCATAAAATGCTCAGCTTACTATTCGCATATCTTCTTCATTATTTGCTTCATATTCCGTGTTACGGATTATATAAAAAAGCAGGAAAAAATCCGATGCATGTATTCATTCCATTAATTCAGGATTTTACCTTGATGGAAATGTTAGGCAGAAAAAAAAGACAAGCTTACTGGGGTTTGGTGCCATATATCAATTTCCTGTTGGGCTTAACCTGGACTACCGATATCTGTAATTCTTTCGGTAAACGCGCGCTGTGGCAACATATATTGGGTATTTTCTTCGGCTATATTTATTTCCCGATAATTGGTGCGGATAAAAACACTGTTTATGAAGGACCCAGCCACCTATTAGACAAAGAAGTCAATCAAGTTAAATCTGAAAAAGAAAGCAAAGTTAAGAAAGCAGCAAAGCCGGAAAGACCTCAACGTTCGTTTTTGCGCGAATGGGCCGATGCCATCATCTTCGCTGTTGTGGCAGCCACTATTATTAGAACATTTGTAATTGAAGCCTACAAAATACCAACCACGTCTATGGAAGGTTCTTTATTGGCAGGTGACTTTTTATTCGTCAGTAAATTAAATTACGGAGCCAGAACACCCATAACACCTGTCGCATTTCCATTTGCACATCATACCATGCCATTTGGATTAGGTCAGGCGTATTCCAAAATCGTACAACTTCCCTATTATCGTATGCCAGGTTTTGAAAAAATTGAACGCGGCGATGTCGTTGTCTTCAACTATCCGGGCGATGCTCAGGAATTTCCGGAACGACCTGTAGATAAACGAGAAAACTATGTTAAACGTTGTGTTGGTATTGCAGGCGATACACTTCAGATCAAAGACAGAAAATTATTTATCAATAATGTTGCTCAAACACATTATAAAAAAATGCAGCTTTCCTATTACCTGATTACCAATGGCACTAAAATGTCGGCAGCAGATTTTGAAGCGGCAAATGTTAGATGGTACAATCAGTTTATGGAATTGCACATAGATGAAAATGGCGTTCCAATCAGACCGGTGGATGAATTATACAATTATTACATCAACTATCTCAATAGTAAAGATTCTATGCTGCTGATTCTAAACGATGAGCAACTGGCAATTCTTAAACAGAACAAAGCGGTTAAAGAAATAAGACCAACCAGTGAAGAAGAATTTAAACAAGTCATTGGCGAAAATTATCTCGAAGCATTGTTCCCGCAAAGTCGCAGTGTATTCCAGTGGAACCTGGATAATTTCGGGCCATTGGTGATACCCAAAAAAGGTATGACTATTAAACTCAATAAAACCAATATTCTGTTATATCGTTTTACGATAAAGGAATATGAAAAAGTGGACATACAGCTTACCGATAATTTTCAGGCAGTGATTAACGGACAACCAGCAGATTCTTATACTTTCAAACAAGATTATTACTGGATGATGGGCGACAACAGACACAACTCTGCTGACTC
>DAOORG010000052.1:0-1580 GCA_035389165.1 Chitinophagales bacterium | reverse complement strand
TAACACCGGAAGAAAAAGTCAGACAATTTATACTTCAACGCTTAATTAATGAACAAGGTTATCCGCAAAAATATATTTCTGTAGAGAAAACATTAAAAATTAACGAACTCAGTAAGCGCTATGACATTGTTGTTTTTAATCAGCAATTGCAGCCAAAAATTTTGATTGAATGCAAAGCGGAATACATTGAACTGAAAGAAAAAACACTACAGCAAATCGCGACGTATAACATTAAATTACAAGTGCCATTTCTAATGATCACCAATGGCAACACCAGTTTTCATTTCCATATAAAAGATGAAATGTCTACGCAAATCAATAGTTTTCCTGTTTTTGAGGAACTCTAAGTATAAACCACTGAAGAAACTCAAGATACATAGAAGATAATTTAAGAACTTTGAAAGAAAACTAAGTGTAATTTTAGCATTGTATATTTATCTTCTACATACTGTTTCTATTCCATTTTGCTTAAGTTTCTTAATCTTCTTAAGTGGTAAAAAATTTCTCTTTTTACAGTATTTTCCGTTAACTTCATACATATAAAATCATACATCTACATTCTTAAATCATAAATCTATAAAAATGATAGCAGCAAAAAGTTACGCAGTACATAATGCAAAAGATAAATTAGCACCATGGAATTTTGAAAGACGTGAAGTCGGTGCTGATGATATCATGATTGACATCTTATATTGCGGTGTTTGCCACTCAGACATCCATCAGGTGCGCAGTGAATGGTTTCCGGGAATTTATCCAATGGTGCCGGGCCATGAAATAGTTGGTCGCATAGTAAAAGTGGGCAGCAATGTCAGCAAGTTTAAAGAAGGCGAGCTCGCCGGAATTGGCTGCATGGTCGATTCTTGTCAGGAATGTGGAAATTGTAAAAAAGGCTACGAACAATTTTGCGAAACAGGCAAAACGGTATTCACTTACAATGGATTAGAAAAAGACGGCAAAACGCCAACTTACGGTGGCTATTCCAACAAAATCGTTACCAATCAAAACTTTGTATTACACGTTTCCGATAAATTGCCGCTGGAAGGCGTTGCACCTTTGTTGTGTGCCGGTATCACTACCTACTCGCCTCTTCGCAAATGGAAAATCGGCAAAGGACATAAAGTGGCGGTGTTAGGCTTAGGTGGATTGGGACATATGGCGGTTAAATTTGCCGTATCGTTTGGTGCTGAAGTAACTGTGCTGAGTACTTCACCTTCCAAAGAAGCAGATGCTAAAAAACTGGGTGCGCACAACTTCTGTAATACGAAAGACGCAGCACAGGTGAAACAATACAATAACTACTTTGATTTTATCATCGATACAGTTGCCGCTGAGCATGATTACGATATGTACCTGAAAATGCTGGCGGCGAATGGTGTGCAGGTATTGGTTGGTATTCCATCTACACCTATTCATTTCAGTGCATTTTCTTTATTGACCAATGGCAGAAGTCTTTCTGCTTCTTCGATTGGCGGTATTCCGGAAACACAGGAAATGCTGGACTATTGCGCCGAACATAATATTGTTTCGGATGTAGAAGTCATCAATATCAATTATATAAACGAAGCGTATGAACGCGTAAT
>DAOORG010000051.1:3860-13061 GCA_035389165.1 Chitinophagales bacterium | reverse complement strand
TCATGTTATAATACTTCTGGTGCTAATGAAATAATTTTCATAAAATCTTTATCTCGCAATTCTCTTGCAACAGGTCCGAAGATACGTGTGCCACGTGGCTCGTCGTTGTTGTTCAACAATACAACTGCATTGTCATCAAAACGAATGTATGTACCGTCTTTGCGTTTGATTTCTTTTTTAGTTCTAACAACTACCGCTTTGGATACTTGTTTTTTCTTCACGTTACCGCCCGGCATCGCATCTTTTACAGACACTACGATTTTATCGCCGATAGATGCATAACGTGCTCTTGTGCCTTTCAATACTCTGATGCAAAGTACTTCTTTGGCTCCGCTGTTGTCAGCTACTCTTAATCTTGATTCTTGTTGTACCATGTTTATTTAGCCTTTTCAACGATTTCTACTAATCTCCATCTTTTTGTTGCACTCAACGGACGTGTTTCCATAATTTTTACGGTATCACCGATGTTGCATTCATTTTTTTCATCGTGTGCATGAAATTTCTTAGTTTTCTTTAAGAATTTTCCGTACTTCGGATGTTTCAATTTACGAACGACAGAAACTGTTATTGTTTTTTCCATTTTATTAGAAGAAACTACTCCAACTCTTGTTTTTCTTAATTGTCTTTCTGTTGTTATCTCTGTTGACATTTGCATTTATTTATGCTTGTTTAGATAATTTTCTTTTCTTCAATTCTGTGTGGATACGTGCAATGTGTCTTTTTGTTTCTTTTAACACATTGGTGTTTTCCAACGGAGTAATTGCGTGGTTGAAACGTAATTTTGTCAATTTCATTTTAGATGCTGACAATTCATTGTTCAACTCTTCTTCACTCCATCCTGTTATTTCGCTATATGCTACTGTTGCTGCCATTGTTTCTGATTTTTATTAATTAGCTGCGTCGTAATCTCTTCTTACGATGAATTTGGTTAACACCGGCAATTTTTGTGCTGCCAATTTTAAAGACTCTTCTGCAATTTGTCTGGATACTCCTTCTATTTCGAAAAGGATTCTTCCCGGCTTAACTACTGCAACCCAGTGGTCTAATGAACCTTTACCTTTACCCATACGTACTTCGGCTGGTTTCTTGGTAATTGGTTTATCCGGAAAAATGTTGATCCATACTTTACCTTCACGTTTCATGTGTCTGGTAAGTGCGATACGAGCTGCTTCAATCTGACGGTCGGTTAACCATCCTTCGTCTAAGGATTTTAGACCGAATGATCCGAATGACAATTGCGAACCTTTGTACGCAATGCCTTTCATTTTCATTTTGTGAACTCTTCTAAATTTTACTCTCTTCGGTTGTAACATGACACCTTAATTATTCTTGTTATTATTTTTTTCTTGGTCCTCTATTTTCAGTTCTTTCTCCTCTTGGTTTTCCACCGCCGGCACCGCCGCGTTTGTCGCCACCACCTCTTCTGTCATCTCTTCTGTCGCCGCCACCTCTTCTGTCGTCACGTCTGTCGCTGCCTTTTTTGCTGCCTTCGTCCATTCCGATGTTTGGAGATAAATCACGTTTTGTAAATATTTCACCTTTACAAATCCACACTTTTACACCAATTTTGCCGTAGATGGTTTCTGCTTCTTTCCAAGCATAATCAATATCAGCTCTGAAAGTATGTAAAGGTGTACGACCTTCTTTATATTCTTCACTTCTTGCCATTTCAGCACCGCCTAAACGACCTGAACATTTAATTTTTATACCTTCCACACCTAAACGCATTGCTGATGCGATTGCCATTTTCACTGCACGACGGAAATTCACACGTGCTTCTAACTGTTTGCAAACTGTTTCACCTACGATAGCAGCATCTATTTCCGGTCTTCTGATTTCAACGATATTGATTTGAACATCTTTTTTCGTTAATTTCTTAATTTCTTCTTTGATTCTGTCAACCTCGTTTCCACCTTTTCCGATGATGATACCAGGACGTGATGTATTGATAGAAATCGTGATTCTGTTTAATGTTCTTTCGATTACTATTTTAGATATACCGCCTTTCTGGATACGTGCGTTTAAGTATTTACGAATTTTTTGATCTTCGATCAATTTATCGCTGAAATCTTTGCCGCCGTACCAGTTAGAATCCCATCCTCTGATGATACCTAACCTATTTGCTATCGGATTTGCTTTAGTACCCATTAATTATCTTTTATTTTAATTTTCGTTTGTTGAATCTTCAATTACTGTTTCTGCGTTTGCCAATGTACGGCTTGCTAATTGCAAGGTAATATGGTTAGAACGTTTACGAATTCTGTATGCTCTTCCTTGCGGTGCAGGTTGAAAACGTTTTAACATTCTACCGCTGTCAATAGTGATAGATTTTATAAATAACTCACTGTCTTCTGCTTTAGTTTCAAATTTTTGTTCCCAATTTGCAACTGCAGAACGAACTAATTTTTCTAATGTTTTAGATGCATGTTTTGTAGAGAACGTTAAAATATTTAATGCGTCCAGTACATTTTTTTCGCGTATCACATCAGCCAGCAATCTCATTTTACGTGGAGAAGTTGGAACACCAACTGCTTTCGCATCGCAAACTGTTTTTTTTGCTTCTTTTCTAGCTTCCGCTACCAATCTTTTTCTTGCGCCCATGGTTTAGTTTATTTTCTGTTACCTGAATGTCCTTTAAATTGTCTGGTTGGAGAGAACTCACCTAGTTTATGTCCAACCATATTTTCTGTTATGTACACAGGTATAAATTTATTTCCGTTATGTACTGCAAATGTATGTCCTACAAATTCCGGTGTAATCATAGAGGCTCTTGACCAAGTTTTGATTACTGTTTTTTTACTCGCGGCATTCATAGCGTCCACTTTACCTTGTAAATGGTATGCTATGTAAGGACCTTTTTTTAAACTTCTTGCCATTCTACTGTCTATTATTTTTTAGCTCTTGAAATGATGTATTTATTCGATGCTTTATTTTTTGTTCTTGTTTTGTAACCCTTAGAAGGAATACCTTTTCTAGAACGTGGGTGACCACCTGAAGCTCTACCTTCACCACCACCCATCGGGTGATCTACCGGATTCATCACAACCGGACGAGTACGAGGTCTTCTACCTTTCCAACGGGAAGCACCTGCTTTTCCGCGGATTGTCAAACTGTGATCGGAGTTTGAAACTGTTCCGATTGTTGCCAAACAAGTTCCTAAGATTTGTCTTGCTTCGCCTGAAGGCAATTTCACGTTTACGTATTTTCCGTCTTTACCTGAAAGCTGTGCAAACGTACCTGCACTTCTGCAGATAGATGCGCCTTTTCCAGGTTGTAATTCGATATTGTGAATTACTGAACCTAATGGCATATTCGCCAACGGTAACGTATTTCCAACTTCCGGTTGTACGTTTTGTCCTGAAACGATTTCCTGACCAACTTTCAAACCTTCCGGAGAAATGATGTATTTTTTCTCACCATCTTTATATACCACTAATGCGATAAATGCAGAACGATTTGGATCGTATTCAATTGTTTTAACCGTAGCTGGAATATCGAATTTATTTCTTTTGAAATCAATAATACGATACTGTTTTTTGTGACCGCCACCAATGTAACGCATTGTCATTTCACCTTTTTGGTTACGACCACCAGAACGTCTGTTAGGTGCTAACAAAGACTTTTCAGGTACATTTGTCGTAATTTCAGCGAACGAGTTAGAGATTCTGTATCTCAAACTGGGCGTTATCGGATTGTATTTTTTAGTTGACATTGCTTAAACTTCTTTTTAATTAAATTTCGTTGTAGAAATCAATTGTTTCGCCTGCAGCTATTTTTACGATTGCTTTTTTATAGCTGCTTTTTCTTCCTGAGATTACTCTGGTTTTAGTGTTACGGTTTTTAGGTTTGGAAGCAATAATAAGAGTATTAACTTCTTCAACATTAACGCCGTACATTTTCTCTACCGCTTTCTTAATCTCTACTTTGTTTGCCTTCTTTTCTACTAAAAAAGTATACTTGCCTGACTTTTCAGAAAGTGCAGATGCTTTTTCGGTGATTAAAGGTTTTTTCAGAATTTCCATTCTATATTAATTTTGTGAATTTGCAATTGCTTCGATTGATTTCTCGCTAATCAAAATCGTATTGTTGTTCATAATCTCGTATGTATTCAGGTTTTCTGCTATAGCGATAGCTGCACCTTGTACATTTCTGCTTGACAAATAAACGTTGTCGTTTAATTCCGGTAAAACCAATAATGATTTTTTGTTTTCCAATCCAAATGCAGTTAAGAATTTAATGTATTCTTTAGTTTTTGGAGCATCAAAAGAAAAATCTTCTACTATTTTAATAGAACTACCAGCTGCTTTTACTGATAATGCTGAATATTTCGCTAATGATTTTACTTTTTTGTTTAATTTGAAATCATATGATCTTGGACGCGGTCCGAAAATACGTGCACCACCTTTAAATAATGGATTCTTGATGCTACCTTTTCTTGAACCACCGGTACCTTTTTGTTTATGCAACTTTCTGGTAGAACCTGATAATTCAGATTTTTCCAACGTTTTATGTGTACCGCTTCTTCTTCCTGCTAAATATTGTTTAACAGCTAAGTAGATAACATGCTCATTTGGTTCGATGCCGAAAATTGCTTCAGGCAATTCGATGCTGCGACCTGTGGCTTGTCCGTTGATATTATATACTTCTGCTTTCATCTCTTATTATTTTAAAAATTTTTACCCTAAATCCCTAAAGGGAAAATTTTTATTTACTTTTCTTCTCGATTATTACATAAGAACCATTGTGACCAGGAATTGCGCCTTTTACGATGATTAAATTTTCTTCTGCAATTAATTTTACAATTTTGATGTTCAATTCTTTTACTCTGTCAGTTCCCATACGTCCACCCATTTTCATGCCTTTCATAACACGAGCTGGTGTAGAACAAGCTCCTAATGAACCCGGTGCACGTAAACGATTGTGCTGACCGTGTGTTTGACCACCCACACCACCAAAGTTGTGACGTTTTACTACACCTTGAAAACCTTTACCTTTGGAAGTACCGATAATTGCTACTTTTTCTCCTTCTGCTAAGATTTCAGAGGTTACCACATCACCTACATTCAAATTATCCATTCCGCTAAACTCTACTAATTTTGCTTTAGGAGCTGCTCCGGATTTTTCGAAGTGTTTTAACAATGGTTTTGTAGTGTTTTTTTCTTTCTTATCACCGTAACCTAATTGTACTGCATCGTAACCATCTTTATCTTTCGATTTTTTTTGTGTTACAACACAAGGACCAGCCTGAATAACCGTGCAAGGAATTATTGCACCGCCTTCGCCGAAAATACTGGTCATACCTACTTTTGTTCCTATTAATCCTGCCATGACTTATTACACTTTAATTTCTACATCAACACCACTTGGTAATTCTAATTTCATTAATGCATCTACAGTTTTAGGTGTTGCGCTATAGATGTCTAGTAATCTTTTATACGTACATAATTTGAATTGCTCGCGCGCTACTTTATTTACGTGCGGAGATTTCAATACTGTAAAAATCTTTTTGTTAGTCGGCAATGGAATTGGACCAGTAACTACTGCTCCGGCACTGCGTACCGTTTTTACGATTTTTTCAGCAGACTTGTCTACCAAATTGTGGTCGTATGATTTTAATTTTATTCTAATTTTTTGTGCCATGATATATATTATCTATTAATCAGCTTTTACTTTAGATTTTGCTTTTGATACTACTTGTTCTGTAATGTTATTTGGTGCCTGAGCATAGTGAGAGAATTCCATGATAGAAGTTGCTCTACCTGATGTTATTGTTCTCAAATCTGTTACATAACCAAACATCTCTGACAAAGGAACTTTTGCTTTAATAACATTTGCGTTATTTTTCATTTCCATACCTTCCATCATTCCACGACGACGATTTAAGTCACCTACTACATCACCTGTATTTTCTTCCGGTGTGATAACTTCCAATTTCATAATAGGCTCCAATAAGATTGGGTTTGCTTTTCTGCAAGCTTCACGGAATGCAAATTTAGCTGCTTGTTCGAAAGAGAATGAATCTGAATCCACTTGGTGGAATGAACCATCATATAAACGGACTTTCAAACTTGGAACTTCGTATCCAGCCAAAACACCTGATTTCATTGCTTCTTTGAAACCTTTCTCTACAGAAGGAATGAACTCACGAGGAATTGAACCACCAAAAATATCATTAACGAATGTCAAGCCATCTTTACCTTCATCGCCAGGTCCGATTTCAATTTGAATATCAGCGAACTTACCACGACCACCTGATTGTTTAGCGTATTTTTCTCTATGATCAATTGTTTGTGTAATCGTTTCTTTGTAATTTACTTGTGGTGCACCTTGGTTACACTCTACTTTGAATTCACGTAACAAACGGTCAACGATGATTTCTAAGTGTAACTCACCCATACCAGATATTACTGTTTGAGCAGTATCTTCATCGTATCTTACTTTAAATGTTGGATCTTCTTCAGCCAATTTACCCAAAGCC
Source organism: Chitinophagales bacterium (assembly GCA_035389165.1). Lineage (GTDB taxonomy): Bacteria > Bacteroidota > Bacteroidia > Chitinophagales > JADIYW01 > JADJSS01. The sequence goes on along the minus strand of DAOORG010000051.1, from coordinate 6,583 downwards.
ATACCTAATTTATCAGCATCTTTCTGAGTTTTAGGCTCAATTGCTAAACCGATAACCGGATCAGGGAATACCATAGACTCTAATACGATTGGATTATTTTCAGCACATAATGTATCACCTGTTCTGATATCTTTGAATCCTACCACTGCGCCAATATCACCAGCTCCTAATTTATCAATTGGGTTTTGTTTATTTGCGTGCATTTGGAAAATACGAGAAATACGTTCTTTATTTCCACTTCTTGTGTTCAAAACATAAGAACCTGCATCTAACATACCTGAATACACTCGTGTGAATGCTAAGCGACCAACATATGGATCTGTAGCAATTTTAAATGCTAAAGCTGCAAATGGTTCATCATAACTAGGTTTGCGAATAATTTCTGCACCAGTATCCGGATGTGTACCAATAATATTTGGTCTATCCATTGGAGATGGCATTAATTCCATTACCAGGTCTAACATTGTTTGAACACCTTTATCTTTGAAAGATGAACCGCACAACATTGGAACGATTTTCATATCTAAGCAAGCTGCACGTAATGCATCTAATATTTCTCTTTCTGTGATGGATGTTGGATCTTCAAAGAATTTCTCCATCAATTTATCATCGTATTCAGAAACTGCTTCCAATAATCTTTCTCTCCACATTGTAGCTTCCTCTACCATATCAGCAGGAATCTCTACTTCATTGTATGTCATACCTCTGTCGTGCTCGTTCCAAACGATACCACGGAAGTTGATTAAATCTACCACACCTTTAAATGTATCTTCCGCACCTATTGGCAATTGCAAAGGAACAGCGTTAGAACCTAACATCTTTTTCACCTGCTCAACCACCATCAAGAAATCAGCACCAGAACGGTCCATTTTATTAACGAAGCCTAAACGAGCAACATTATAATTATTAGCTAAACGCCAGTTTGTTTCTGACTGTGGTTCTACACCATCTACAGCTGAGAATAAGAAAACTAAACCATCTAATACACGTAAAGAACGATTTACCTCTACAGTAAAGTCAACGTGACCAGGCGTATCGATAATATTAACGTGATAATCCTGACCTCTGTATTTCCAACCAACAGTTGTAGCTGCAGAAGTGATGGTGATTCCACGCTCAGCTTCCTGTACCATCCAGTCCATTGTTGACGCGCCATCATGCACCTCACCAATTTTGTGGTTTACACCTGCATAGTATAAAATACGCTCTGTTGTTGTAGTTTTACCTGCATCAATGTGAGCTGCAATACCAATGTTTCTTGTATATTTTAAATCGCGTGCCATTTTGTTTTTCCTTTCTTTAGACACACTACCGTGTGTCTCTACAATTATTTTTTATACTTTAAAATGTGAGAATGCTTTATTTGCTTCTGCCATTTTGTGTGTGTCTTCTTTTCTTTTTACTGCTGCACCTTCTCCTTTTGATGCTGCGATTAATTCTGCCGCTAATTTATCACCCATTGATTTTCCGTTTCTCTTACGAGTGTACTGAATCAACCAACGAATTGTCATAAATAATTTTCTGTCTTCACGGATTGGCGTTGGAATCTGGAAAGTAGCACCACCGATTCTTCGGCTTTTTACTTCTACCGCAGGCATTGCGTTATCCATTGCTTTTCTCCAGATATCGTAACCTTCTTCATTGGTAGATTTTTTGATACGCTCCATTGCTTCATAGAAAGAAGTGTATGCCGTACTTTTTTTGCCACCAATCATCAGATTGTTTACAAAACGAGTTACCAAAGGATCTCCGTAAACCGGATCCGGTGCTAAATATCTTTTCTTTGCTTTTTGCTTTCTCATTTTATTTGATTTGTTTATACGCACAGCTGTGCGTATTTACTTACCTAATTATTTTTTCTTTCCTTTTGCCGGAGCTGCTGCTGCTGCACCTGCTTTACCTTTTTTAGTACCATATTTAGAACGGCTTTTCTGACGGTTGTTTACACCTGCCGTATCTAATGCACCACGTACAATGTGGTAACGCACACCTGGTAAATCTTTCACACGACCACCACGAATCATTACGATAGAGTGTTCCTGTAAATTGTGACCTTCACCCGGAATGTATGCAATTACTTCAAATTTATTAGTCAAACGTACTTTCGCTACTTTACGTAAAGCCGAATTCGGCTTTTTAGGAGTGGTTGTGTACACACGTGTACATACACCTCTACGTTGCGGACATGCATCTAACGCTCTTGATTTTGAAGCATAATGAAGCTCTTGTCTTCCTTTTCTTACTAATTGTTGAATTGTAGGCATTCGTTACTTTCGTTACTTTTTAAAAATTTCGGACTGCAAAGGTAGGGATTTAAAGTAAGAGAACCAAATAAAATCTTGTAGAAAGATTGTATTTTTTTGTAGTCTTACCTTCCCAGCGAAGGCAGTAACTACAAGAAGAATGTTTCCTAAATATGGAATGTTCCTCCTGAAGTGGGCGCAAAGATAGCAATTTATTCTCAATTGTGGAAAATTATTGCATATTAATTTCGGGTTAAGATTGTGTTTTGGTAGTAATAAGGATAACAATTAGAAAGAATAAAGAGTATTTATTTAGCTAATTAATTGATTATAAGTACAATATTAAACATTCAGCGAAAAGTTAAATAGTCTTTGGGTCTTATTTCTCCTCCAAAAACTTCAGATTCCAAAGTTTTTCTGCGCGGCTGCCGATTAACCAGAAGATAAATGCCAGTATCATAAAGAAAACAGACTTGTGCA
>DAOORG010000051.1:0-3760 GCA_035389165.1 Chitinophagales bacterium | reverse complement strand
GCACCAATATTAAGAAATATTATCAAAAGATGTACCATTACCGGATTTTTGGCAAATGATTTGTTATGAATACTTTAAACTAATTAAATAAACGGCATCGCAGCAAACTAATCTCTAATTTTGTGCGTTGATAGAATCATTGTAGTGCGTAAATTCATCTTATACATATCTTTTAGTTTAGTTTCTCTGTTTAGTTTTGGGCAGATAGACCTGAAAGGTGTTGTCATAGACGCAAAAACCAAAGAACCGCTACCTTATGTAAACTATACGGTGAGTTCCAGTATTGGCGGCACCACAGATGACAGCGGCAGGTTTGAATTTTTTGTAAATGCAAAAACGGACTCTGTTATTTTTACCTATTTAGGATACAAAGATGAGGTACTGAAAAAGCGTTTTTTCAAGAAAGATTCTATTATTGTAAGGCTGCAACTGGATGATTACATGCTGGAAGAATTTACGGTAAAGGCCAAACGTACCAAAATTCCAAAAGACACGGCTGCAATCCGAATTTTCAGAAATGTGGTAAAACACAAAGATGAAAACAAGCCCAAATCCTACGACAGTTATCAATATGAAGAATACCAGAAAACGGTTGCTTCCTTATATAACATCAGTTCAAAAATCACCAAACGTAAAATATTTAAACCATTTCGGTTTATTTTAGAAAACCAGGACAGCACTGCTGAAGGCACGCGGTTTATTCCATTAATTTTAAAAGAAACACTGACCGATTATTACTTCAATAACGATCCTAAAAAGAATAAAAGTGTTGTAAAAGCAAGCAAAATTTCCGGAATTGAACAGTTGAAGTTTTCTGATTTACTGGATATTGCTTTTGATGAAATTGATGCTTATGACAATCAGGCTATGGTGCAGGAAAAAGCTTTTGTGATGCCGTTTGCTGATGGCGCATTAGCCTTATACAATTATTATTTAATTGATAGTGTAAAAATAGTTGACACCTTAAAAGCAATCGACAGCAGCAAGTTTATTTATAAAAACAGAACCGTCTATACAAAGAATATGGTGTATGACACCAGCTTTATAAAACAAATTCCTGTTGACAGCACCATCACGAATGTATTAACAGACAGCATCTACCAAACAGATAGCCTGCAACCTGTGTACACCGTAAAGATAGACAGCGCGCTTGTTTTAGACAGCCTTATTGAAATTGACACTATCGTTGTACGTGATAGCGTCTGGATATACAATTTGGCATTTGTGCCAAAAGCGAAAGGCGATTTACTGTTTAACGGAAAAGCAACCATTCGCGATTCTTCTTTTGCGATTACCAAAATAGAATTAGGCATAGACAAGCGATCCAATATCAATTTTGTGAATGATTTTTCTTTGAAGCAAGCTTTTGCAAACAACGGAAAAGGCTGGTTTAAGAATGAAGAATCGCGTAGCACCAACATCGCAATAACAAAACGTAAAAAAGCAAAAAGTGTCCGAATTGCTCGATATTTACACAGGAACGATATACAAATTAACCAGCCGATTGCAGACACTATTCTTGCACAGGAAAATACCGTTTTTCTAAAAAACTACAGAAAGCAAACGGACTCATTTTGGCTAAATCGCCGCCATGATACGCTTTCTACACAAGAAGGAAAAGTTTATTTCTTACTGGATTCTTTGAAAAAAACAAGATTTTACAAAGCTATGTCTGGTATTGGAAGTTTTTTTGCCAGTGGTTATTATAAAACCAAAACATTAGAATACGGAAATCTCTATCAGTTGGTGACCTGGAATGATTTGGAAGGTGTGCGTTTACGTTTCAACTTAAGGAACAACTGGCGTATTGGGAAATGGGTAAACTGGAATGTTTACGGCGCATATGGCATTAAAGATAAACGATTTAAATATGGTGCAACGGTGAGCGTTAATTTGCCAGACAAAAAACAAAAAAAACACAGTATTACTTTATCCTTTAGGGACGATTATCAGCGCTTTACTTTAAACAACGGTGGTCTGAGTTACGATTTCATTTACATGTCTTTGCTGCGCCGAAATGCTATTGCCGATTTGGTGTATTTAAAAGATGCGCGACTTTCTTATATGCGAGAATGGGTTCCGAATTTTACAACTACACTTAATTTCAACTACAAAATTTATCAAACCATACCAGGCAGAATTGAATTTATAAAAACGAATGAATTCAACATGAAAGACACGATTAAAAATTTCCGTGTTTTCTCGCCTGGAATTAATATCGTGTATACGCCAGGCGCTAAGTTTTTGCAAGGTAGCGAACGTGTTCGTTTCTTAAAAGGGAAACTGCCACGCTTTAATTTCACCTATGTGTTTAGTGCTAAAAAACTTGGCAGTGATTTTAATTTCCATAAGATGGAATTAATTATGGACGAGCGCTTGCCTTCTCCGATTGGACATACCAATATAAGATTAATAGGCACAAAACTTTTTGGTGCGGCACCTTATCCGTTGTTGCATATCCATTCCGGAAATCAATCGTTCATGTATAATAAAGAGCGCTTTACGAATATGCTGGAAACGGAATTTATTGCCGACCAGCAGCTCACATTGATGATTGAACATCATTTTGACGGATTCTTTTTTAATAAAATTCCAGTTTGGCGAAAACTAGGTTTACGAGAAGTATTCACTACAAAAATGGCAGTTTCCAGTCTTGACCCTAAGAAGGTTTCTTTTTCGGATTTACCAACAGAACTGAAAGGCTTGAATGGTTTTTATGCAGAGATTGGTTTTGGCATCGAAAATATTTTAAAACTACTGCGTGTTGATTTCAGCTGGCGCTTAACACAAAAAAACCAACCTGATATTAAAAAATTCCGCTGGACTTTTAGCTTCTCACCTGGTTTTTAGAAATTTGGATTCATTTTTCTCCTGACTTATTTCTTGTTACTTACTTTAAAAAAGGCTATTTTTGCACTTCAATTTAAAAGAATATGGATTTCCAGAAATTATTTGTCAAATATCGTTTTTATGCCTCTTTTGTAATTTTAGCCATTGGCATTCTGTTGCATATTTTCGTACACAAAGGATGGCAATGGTCCATCTTGCTATACCTTGTTTCTGTTACAATTATTGCGTTTGATATTTTTATCGGTCCAATGCGATACTTACAAAAGAAAGTAGAAGCCGGCGATATTGATGGTGCCAAAGAAGTGATGAGCTGGATTAAGTTTCCAAAATTACTGATTAAACCTGTTCGTCAGGGTTACTATATGCTGCAATCTAATTTCGATATGGCAAATCAGGATTTGGATGCTGCAGAAGCCAATATCCGTAAAAGCTTAGCCAACAAAAGCGACATGTTAGGTTCTTCTCAGGAAGGCGTATCGTATTTACAACTAGGTGGTATCGCATTGCAAAAAGGCGACAACAAAGAAGCGCTTAAAAATTTAAAAATTGCCGTACAGAAAGGCTTGCCGGACGACGATAACTTAGCAACTGCCTACCTGCAAATATGCACTATTTATGCGCAACGCAGAGAAATTAAAGTAGCAAAAGAATACCTGCGCCGCGCCAATTTATTAAAGGTGAAAAACGAAGAAATCAAAAAACACCTGAAAGATATCAATAAGCAGATGGCGAGAGCTTAGTTTAATTGTCGAGTTGTTGAATTAGAGAATTGCAGAATATTTTTATACCTCATTTGTCAATTGATTTAATTGATAGAGTTATTTTTCTTTATCCAATAGAATTCTATATTTCTGAATATCTTTTTTATACTCTTCTACATTCCAAATGATATCCCAGTTTTTTGCATAGT
>DAOORG010000050.1:7057-13194 GCA_035389165.1 Chitinophagales bacterium | reverse complement strand
CTGAGTTAGCATCCGCTTTGGAAACCACTGGTGCTGCATCTATATCTTGTGGCAGCAAACGCAACGCCTGCGATACTTTATCACGTACATCATTTGCAGCCGTCTCTAAATCTGCAGATAAATCAAATTCAACAGTTATATTAGAAGAGCCTTGATTACTTGCTGATGAAATAGTACGAATGCCTTGCACACCGTTAATAGCATTTTCTAATGGCTCTGTAATTTGAGATTCAATAATATCAGCATTTGCACCCGTGTAATTGGTACGTACTGTAATTACAGGCGGATCGATAGACGGATATTCTCGCACACCTAAAAAAGTATATCCGATTACACCAAAAAGTATAATGATAACATTCATTACTATGGCAAAAACCGGACGTCGTAAACTTACTGATGGTAAACCCATATTTAAATTATTGAATTATAGAGTTGGAGAATTATAGAATATCATGCAATGTTATTTTACCGTTGAGCGTGTTGTAGTTTTAGTAATTTTTACCGACATGCCTGGTTTTACTTGTAGTAATCCAGTCAACAACACTGTATCACCTGCATTTAAACCACTCAAAACCTGTACTTCGCTTTCCGTTCTGGTTCCAATTTCTATATTTACAAATTTTGCTTTGCTGCTGTCCGTTACTACAATTTTAGTTGCTTTATCATCCGGAATCACCGCACTGCTTGGTATCATGATGGCATTTGGAGTTTCCTTTAATTTAAGTTGAACTTTAACGTATGCACCAGGTACTAATTTTGAATTTGGATTTTGTATCATGGCGCGAACTTTTAAATTACGTGTCATCTCATCAATAGTAGGTTCTATTGCTATAACTCTTGCTGTAAACGGGCTTTCTATTCCAGCTACACTGCATTGCATATTGTCGCCAACTTGAATCACACCGGCATATTTTTCAGGTAGTGATACATCCATTTTTAGTTGACTTATGTTCTGAAGCGAAACAACTACCGTTGCCGGTGAAACATAAGCACCTAAACTAATATTTCGCAAACCAAGCTTACCGGAAAATGGAGCACGCAATTCTGTTTTTGCAATCTGCACATTGAGCAACTGAATATCTGCGTTTATATTATTAACAACATTGTCAGCCGCATCATATTCAGCCTGTGAAACACCTTTTATTTTCAATAATTCAGCTAATCTTGATAAATTACTTTGAGCAATTTTAAGCTGTGTTTTTAATTTAAACACCTGCGCTTGCAAATCAGCATCGTTAATTTTCATCAGTAATGTACCTTTAGATACAACTGCACCTTCTTTAATATTCAGAAAGGTAACCCGACCGGATACTTCCGGTTGTAACTGCACTTCATCCTGTGCTAACACTGTACCATTTGCGCTTAAATTATTAGATAATTTAGAATATTCTGCCACGAATCCTGATGCCATTAAAGTTTGAGGTCCGCCTTTACCCATTGGTGCAGTTTTAGCAGCTACTTCTTTATTCTTTGTATATTTTACATAGGCCAATACAGCTATGAGTAAGAGTATAGAGCTGAAAAAAAATATTTTTCCTTTTGTCATTTTCAGGAGTTTATATCATTTATAGAATGGATGAAACGTTGTAACGAATTTTTAAAAACAACTAATGCTTTTTCATTACCTGATTTTATTTTATTAGCCATATTCATAGAGATGAATCCATGTATAATGGCAATAAGATTATCTGTTAATTCGAGATTGTATTCTTCTGAACGTTTAGCTTTCTTATTTAATAATTTAAATGCAGGATGATAATAATCCATAACGTTATTATTGATTTTAACGCTGCTTTCATTTTGCAGACAAACAGCACCTTGTAGATTAAACATTACCTGATAAATTTCCGGATGTTGGATAGCAAAATTCCACCAGGTAAGTGCATATTCAAATAATCTTTTTTCCGGTAGTTTATATTTTTTATCGACTTCTTCAAACAAATTAAAAACCTGCACAAAACCATCTTTTCGCAAGGATTGAAGAATCATTTCTTTGCTTGCAAAGTATTGATAAACCACCGGAGCTGTGTAGTGTATTTGTTCACAGATTTTACGAATAGTTACATTTTGCCATCCATCATTTGCAGCAATATCTTTTGCCACATCGAGAATTTGCTGCCGCAACTCTTCTTTTTCCTTTCGTCTTCTTTCTTTTACCAGCATTTTAGTTAACTAAGTTAATTTATATAACAAAGTTAAGTAAAAAATGTTTTGATTGATTTGTTTTACATCAAAAAAGAAGTTAAAATTCCTTAATCCTATTTTTTCAGAGAAGATTCTGATTCTAAAATATCGAAGAATTTATCTACCAATGGCTGAACTAATGCATCAACACGGTTTTTAATTATAAACTTTGGAATTAAACCCAACACACCGATTTGTGCATCGATGACCAATTTGGTAAAAACCGTGCCGTTTTTATTTTCCTTCATGGATACTTCTACTTTTTGATGAAATGGATACATATCGCACTTGCTGGTCATTTTTTCGAATTCTATAAATTCTGTAACTGTATATTTCACATTTAAATGAAATCCTAAAAAAACTTCTTCTTCATTATAAGTAGATCCAACAATGCCAGGTTTTTTATCCAACCAAACACATTTATCCATAAAGTGTATCCAATCCGGTCGTCGTTCAATTTCTGTTATTAAATTCCACGCTTCTTCTTTCGTGCATTTAATGTTGTTGCTGTATTCAAAAATCATATGTTGTAATTAATTTTCTTTAGAGTTATTTATTCTTGTTTTTCCAGGCATAAACCAGAAGCACCATTTTATCATAATTTTTAATACCGTCTTTTATGCCTAATAATTTAAGATAACTATTGTTAATTGCATCGCCTAAAAAACCGGTTTTAAACGTATGGCTTAGATAATATTGTTTCAATTCTTCCAGATCCTTTTGAATAGCTCTTGGCATCGACGCTTTTATGGAATCATAAATAGTTTCGTTTCTGTATTTTAAATCAGAAAGCAAGTATAATAAATAGTTCAACTCACCACTATATTGAAGCGATAAATTTCCAGATTGCTTACAACTTACATATGCGAGAAAATTACAGGCAGCTTCTTCTGTAAATCCGTTTCCATGTGCCATTTCGTGAATCATATAAAATGGTTTTTTGGAATAATAAACGGCATCATCAACATTTCCTTCACCAACAAAAGGTAGATAGTGTCCACCGATACTGAATACAAGCAGCATATCATCCAGCAAAAATCTTCCTCTTATTTTTTTACTGAACGGATAATTAAATTGCTGTAAGGTTATATTCAAAGCGTCTCTGCTATTTTGTTCAATTTTATTTATAAATACAATTTGTGGAATCGAATTCGTGTCTTTTTTTAGCATTTTACGAATTTTTGTCAACTCCGAAATGGTTGCTTGTGTTTCTTCAGTTAATTTTTCTTGTGTTATCGACTCAACGGATAATTGCAACTTCTCTTCTATTGGAACTCTTCCGTAATTAAAACCCCAAAGCATAAAAAATAGTGTAATAATGAAAGCGACAAAAGAAACCACCTTGAACAAACGTTGCAAGACCGGCTGAGGCTTTTCTCTGAAAAAATGTAGTGTCCATTTTAAAACAACAATCAAGAGAAATCCGACAAACAGATAAAAAGACGGAAATGGTAATTTGCCAAATGTGTTGTCCAGTAATTTTCTTACAAAGAGAAAAATGCCATTTGAATAATATGTTTCAATAAAAGTTGCCGGCAACATATACAGCAATAAAAAGCAGGTAGTTGCCAAAATAATCCATTTCCATTTGCGAATTTGCTGAAACATCGGAACAATATAAAAAAAATAGAACACAGATTCAACAATTCGACCAAATAGAACTGTTATAGATGTTTAATTCCGGATTTTTCTATTCAAACCGAATCGCCTTCATTGGTGAAATACGACTGATAAGTTTCGCCGGCAACAATAAAATTACCGTACAAATTACCAAAGTACCAATGTTAATTAACAGAATTGCGCCAATATTAAAATAAACGGGTGCTTCGCTTAAATAATAATTTTCTTCGTTGAGTTTTATAAAACCGGTAAAATGCTGCAACAGGCAAATGCCTAACCCAAAAATATTACCCCAAAATAAACCATTAAGTATAATATAAGCGGCATTGTACAAAAATACTTTTGTTATGCTTTTATCATTTGCACCCAACGATTTTAAAATACCAATCATGTTGGTTCGGTCCAAAATTAAAATAATCAATGCGGTTATCATATTTAAAACCGCTACGACTACCATTAATCCAAGGATTAGGTATTCATTAATTTTTTGCAAATCCAGCCATTCAAAAATATTACGGTTAATTTCTTTCATGGTTTGTGCATTCACTTGCTGGTCGACATATTTATAATAAATGGAGTCTTTGAACGCATCCATTCTATCCATATTTTTCAACCGAACTTCATAGCCTGCCACTTCATTGTCTTTCCATTGATTCAGATCACGCAGCAGTTGTATGTCTACTAATGCATATTGCCTGTCATATTCTTCTAAACCTGTGTGAAAAATACCGCATATTTTTAGTTTTCTGCCTAATGGTGCTGCTAAGTCTTTTCGAATAAAATACGCTATAACATTATCATCTACTTTCAGGTTTAATCGTTTAGCAGTTGACCTGGAAATCATAATTTCTTTAACGGCTGCTGTATCATTGAACACCAGCATTCGACCATCTTTCAAATAAGTTTGGATTTTTTTCCAGTCATACTCTTTATCTACGCCTTTTAATGCAATGCCATCAATTTCTGTTTTAGATTTTAAAATTCCAGCTTTGATAATAAACGGAGCCACATTTCTAACATCTTGCGCTTTTCGTATTTTATCCAACTGCACTTGTTCTTTTTTTAATGGTGTCGATTCAAATGATTCATTATTATCAAAATTGGTTATATGCACTTCGCCCCAAAATCCAAAAATTCGCTCTTTGATTTCTTTCGAAAATCCGGAAACCATACAGGTAGAGACAATCATAACGGCCAAACTAAGTGCAATGGCAACGATAGCAATACGGATTATAAACCTGGAAAACGATTTTTTATCGCCTAAGGCTAAGCGTCTGGCTATGAAGAGTTCGAGATTCACGTTGAGTTATTAACATCAAAAGTATTTCTTTCCTTTTGTATTACCAACAGCAATCACAATCTTTAGCATAATATTTGTAATGATTTTAGGATATGAAAAAATTAGTTGTTTTTATCTGTTGTGCATTTATAGCTTTTAGCTCATTATTAGCCAAAGATGTTGTTGTCGGTGCAGAACGTTTAGACCAATATTTACCGCTACTGAAAGGTAAATCTGTTGGCTTAGTGGTCAATCAAACTTCCATTGTTGGAAAAACACATTTACTGGATACTTTGCTCAGTCTGGGAATAGATGTTCAATTGGTTTTTGCGCCGGAACATGGATTCAGAGGTACAGCTGATGCCGGCGAACATGTAAAAAACGGTGTTGACCCTAAAACCAAAACAGCCATTGTTTCTTTGTATGGTGACAATAAAAAGCCAAAACCCGGTCAATTGAAGGATTTAGATATAGTGGTATTCGATATTCAGGATGTTGGTGTTCGTTTCTATACGTATATTTCTACCTTACAATACGTGATGGAAGCATGCGCTGAAAACAAGAAACCTTTAATCATTTTAGACCGCCCAAATCCAAACGGACATTATGTGGATGGACCGGTTTTAGACACCATAAATAGATCATTTGTAGGTATGCAGCCAATTCCGGTAGTACATGGAATGACTATTGGTGAATATGCCAATATGCTGAACGGTGAAAAATGGCTTACAAACAAGCTGCAATGTAAAACTACTGTGATACCTTGCTTAAATTACGACCATAAGACTTTTTATTCGTTGCCTGTAAAACCATCACCCAACCTACCAAATATGGCTGCGATTTATCTATATCCAAGCTTGTGTTTCTTTGAAGGAACCAATTCGGTGAGTTTAGGCAGAGGCACCGATAAGCCTTTTCAGATTTATGGAAGTGATGTATTTCCGGCTAGTTTACCATTCTCATTTACACCAAAATCTGTAGATGGAGCCAAAAATCCACCTTTGCTAAATAAAAATTGTTTTGGATATGATTTAAGTGCTATTCCCTTAGATAC
>DAOORG010000050.1:0-6957 GCA_035389165.1 Chitinophagales bacterium | reverse complement strand
TTAGCTAACAACTCTTCTTCCGTTTCTACGTGCTCGTCATCTGCAATGCAACAATCTACAGGACAAACAGCAGCACATTGCGGCTCTTCATGAAATCCTTTACATTCCGTGCATTTATCCGTGACAATAAAATACACTTCATTAGAAACAGGTTTATGCTTTACAGCAGCATCTACAGCTGTACCATCCATTAATATGTAATCACCAGACAATGAAGTACCGTCGCTCATTGCCCATTCTATTCCACCTTCATAAATTGCATTATTCGGACATTCCGGTTCACATGCGCCACAATTTATACATTCATCTGTTATTTTAATTGCCATCTTATGCTAAGTTTGTTACAAAAATAAACATTGATAGCAGAATTGATAGCATATAATTGATAATTTTGTGTTAATGAATATTGAAAGACGAATTACCGCTTTTGCAGCTTTGGGAGATTTTGTATTGAAAAATCCGGTTTCCTTACAGGAAATAGTAAACAAAACATTTATTTACAATACTTGGTTTACTATCGATAATATAAATCAGGCTTTGCAAAATATTGCGATAGAATTTCTAAATAAAGAAAAGCTGGAAAATTGGATTTCCGGATATGGCTCAAAAATTACGACTCACGATACCAAAACCATCGCGATTGTTGCTGCCGGAAATATTCCGATGGTTGCCTTTCATGATATACTTTGCGTATTAATTTCAGGAAATAAATTACAATTAAAGCTTTCTGAAAAAGATCAGTATCTATTGCCTTTTTTATTAGAACAACTCATAAATATTGAACCTGATTTTAAAGAGCTGATTTCCATACAATTTAAATTGGAAAAATTTGATGCCATCATAGCTACCGGAAGCAACAACACAGCGAAACATTTTGCCTATTATTTCGGAAAATACAAGAATATTATCCGCAGAAACCGTAATTCAGTTGCCATTTTAACCGGCGAAGAAACAAAAGAAGATATTGAAAATTTAGGCCATGATATTTTTGATTATTTCGGATTAGGTTGCAGAAATGTTTCTAAGATTTTTGTACCGGAAAAATTCGATTTATATAGCTTGAAAGATGGCTTAACTAAGCATATCGGTGTAAATCAACACAATCAGTATATGAATAACCTGGATTACCAGCGCACTTTATACCTGATGAATCAAACACCTTTAATTGATATCGACTTTATTAATATTGTAGAAAATAACAGCCTGCATTCACCTATATCTTGCTTACATGTTGAACGTTACAAGACACTGGAAGATGTTAAAAAAAATATTGCTGAACAAACAGAAAATATACAATGTGTGGTAGGAAAAGGTTATTTAGAATTTGGAAAAAGTCAACAACCTGGATTATCCGATTATGCAGACAATGTTGATACCATGGAATTTATTTTAAATTTATAAAACAAGAAAATTAAGCAAGATGCCTTTAACTTATACCTGTGCACAATGTGGTGGAAAATCGTACGAACAATTCTCGCAAACGCAAGTCAGATGTCTGGATTGTAATACGGTAAGTGAATTTGATTCCGGTTACAGAGTGATCCCTGAATTTCAACTTATTGAAGATAAAAACGTATTAGACCTTGAAAAAAAGGCTGTTTTTATTGCAGCACCAACCGGAAAACGACTCGCAAACTATATCATAGATTTAATTGTAGTTACCTTACTTATTTTTCTGATTGGATCTATATTTAACATTGAAATCAATACAGCAAAAGGTGAAATGACAGATGGCGGTTTAGCCATTATGCTATTCACTATTCCAATTTATTACATGATAATGGAATACAACTTTGGGAAAACATTCGGAAAGTTTTTCACAAAAACAAAGGTTATTTCTGTATATGGAAACAAACTTACTATCGGACAATGCGCATTGCGTTCTGTTAGCAGGCTTTTACCTTTTGAGCAATTTAGCGGTTTATTTTTCAAAGGCATTTTCTGGCACGATTCCATTCCTAAAACATTAGTGGTAGAAGACAACTAATTCTATAATTATTCAACTCAATAATTCTACAATTAAAAAAATGCAAATACGATTATTCATCACCGGCGGCACCTTCGATAAAGAGTACAACGAACTCAACGGAAAGCTATTCTTTGAAGACACACATGTACCTGAAATGCTGGATTTAGGGCGCTGTAAATTGGATGTCAACATCAGAACGTTGATGATGATTGATAGTCTGGAAATGAGTGATGAAGACCGAGATATTATCGCGCACAACTGCGTACAATGTGAAGAAGAAAAAATTGTGATTACTCATGGAACAGACACCATGGTGGAAACTGCAAAAATATTAGCAGAAAAAATAACAGACAAGACCATCGTTTTAACCGGTGCTATGATACCATATAAATTTGGCAGTTCCGATGGTTTATTCAATTTAGGTGCTGCGTTGGCATATGTACAAACTTTACCAACCGGCATATATATTGCCATGAACGGAAAGTATTTTAATTGGAATAATGTAAGAAAGAATAAAGAGTTGGGTTTGTTTGAGGCATTACAATAATAAACAATGGCAGAAGCAATAAATGTTATCAAAGCATCCGGTGAAAGCGAACAGTTTTCTTTAGATAAACTAAAAAATTCATTAACTCGTGCACATGCAAGCATTGAAGAAATCAATGCTATTACTGAAGCATTGCTGCCTAAATTATACGAAGGCATAACCACTAAGAAAATTTACAGTGAAGCCTTTCGTTTACTGCGTGGACAATCCAACATTAAAGCAGCAAGATATTACCTCAAAAAAGGCCTTATGGACTTTGGTCCAACCGGATTTCCATTTGAACGTTTTGTAGGAGAAATTTATAAGCATCTCGGATATTCCGTTCAGGTTGGAACTATCATACAAGGCAAATGTGTCACGCATGAAATTGATGTTATTGCAGAAAAAAATAACGAAATTCTATTTGTTGAATGTAAGTACAGAAATCAAGCTGGTTTTACAGTAGATGTAAAAACACCATTATACATATTTTCCAGATTCCAGGATGTTCTCGACAATGGTTTATTGAAAAATGAACACGAAATTTTTACCGGTTCAATTGCTACAAACACAAAATTTACAGATGATGCTTTGAGTTATGGAAATTGTAAAGGATTAAAGATGTTGAGCTGGAATTATCCGAAAAACAACTCACTGAAAGATATTGTAGACAAATCAGGATTATATCCGCTTACTTGTTTAACTTCATTAACAAAATCAGAAAAACAATACCTGCTGGAAAATAATTATGTGCTGGTAAGAGAAATCTACAACAACGAAAATTTATTGAGAAGCGCTGGCGTAAAAGAAAGTAGACTAAAATTAATTTACACAGAAGGTGCTCAGCTATGTCAGCTTTCTACCAAAAATAAAATGCAGTAACCACACGTAAATATGTTTGTTTTAAGAAATATTGGTATTCATTCGTCTCATGAGAATACTATATATATTCGTGACGATTCTCCGTTGATGCATTCCGAAGGATTTAAAGTATTAACCAGAGTTTTTGTACATTTTAACGGTTCAAAAATCATCGCAACACTTAATACTGTTCATTCAAATCTTTTAAAAAATGGCGAAGCCGGACTTTCTGAAGAAGCAATGCTTAAGTTGAGTGTAAAAGATGGAGATACTATTTTTGTAGAACATCTTCAGCCTATCGCCTCTTTGGGTTTTGTGCGTGCAAAAATTTATGGAAAGGAATTAACTGAAACTGCTTATCAGGAAATTATTAAAGATGTGGTAGAAGGTCTTTTCTCCAATATTGAACTGGCTGCATTTGTAACGGCTTGTGCCGGAAATAATATGAATACAAATGAGATGGTATATCTTACAAAAGCCATGATAAACGCTGGTCAGCAAATTAAATGGGAACAACCCGTAATATTTGACAAACACTGTGTAGGTGGCTTACCTGGAAACAGAACTACACCGATTGTTGTTAGCATTGTGGCAGCCGCAGGATTAATAATTCCAAAAACATCTTCAAAGGCAATTACCTCACCTGCCGGAACTGCAGATATGATGGAAACCATCACGAATGTAAATCTTTCCGTAGAAGAAATCAAAGCAGTTGTCAATAAAGAAAATGCTTGTTTGGCTTGGGGCGGCGGCGTCAAAATCAGTCCTGCAGATGATTTATTGATTTATGTTGAAAAAGCATTAGATATTGACAGTGAAGCACAAATGATTGCCTCTGTATTATCAAAAAAAGCAGCCGCTGGATCTACAGATGTAATAATAGATATACCATACGGCAAAACGGCAAAAGTGCGTTCTCACGAAGAAGCACTGAAACTAAAATATTATTTTGAAGTAGTAAGTGAAGCAATAGGTTTAAGAATCACCGTTCTGATAACGGATGGCTCGCAACCAGTTGGCAGAGGCATCGGTCCGGCATTAGAAGCACTGGATGTTTTAGCTATATTAAATAATGAACTAAATGCGCCCCAGGATTTAAAAGAACGGTCGACCACAATTGCCGGAAAACTACTAGAACTTTCATCTAAGTGCAAAGAAGGCGAAGGTAAAAAAATGGCGGAAACAATACTAACTTCAGGGAATGCCTTCAAAAAATTCAAAGCAATTTGCGAAGCTCAAGGCGGTTTTAAAATACCTAAAAAAGGCGATTTTACTTTTGATGTTTTATCAGACAATGATGGCATCGTAAAAGAAATTGACAATAGGAAATTAGCACGAATTGCAAAATTAGCCGGTGCACCAAAATCGCCGGGCGCCGGAATTATTTTCAATGCACCATTAGGAAAGAAGATTTCAAAAGATGATATTTTATTCACCATTTATGCAGAAGGAAAAGGTCAGCTGGAATATGTAAAAGAATATCTGAATACACTCAAACAGTTAATTGTTATTGAATAATGGATAGAATCATATTTGCGATGCCGGGCAATGAAATCATTGCGAATACTATTGCCTCAAAACTTCAACTTCCTGTTGGAGAAATGGAACTTCGTTCTTTTCCGGATGCAGAAACTTATATCAGGATTTTGTCCGATGTTGCTAAAAAAGAAGTAATTATCATTTCCACGTTGTATCAACCGGATGCTAAACTATTGCAATTATATTTTTTGTCCAGATTACTAAAAGATGAAGGTGCTGCGAAAATCACATTAGTTGTACCGTACTTATCGTATATGCGTCAGGATAAACAATTCCATGATGGAGAAGCAATTACCAGTGCTTATTTTGCAGCCTTATTATCTTCATTTGCAGATGAACTAATTACGATTGATCCGCATCTGCACCGAAGAAATTCAATGTCGGAAATATATTCCATTCCGTGTAAGGTGCTTCATGCTGCACCACTGATTTCAGCATGGATTAAAGACAACATTAAAATGCCATTACTCGTTGGGCCTGACAGTGAAAGCGAACAATGGGTAGCAGAAACAGCAGCAAAAATAAATACGCCGTTTATTGTTTTAAATAAGACTAGAATTAGTGATACTGAGGTTAAAATTTCAGTTCCTGTGGTAGAACAATTTAAACAGCATACTCCTGTTTTAATAGACGATATTATTTCTACCGCTAAAACAATGATTGTAACGGCTCATCATTTAGCGGATGCTGGATTAAAACCAGTTACATGTATTGGAGTTCATGGTCTATTTTCAGGAAATGCATACGAAGAATTACTGCAAGCTGGTGTTGGAAAAATTATTACCTGCAATACCATTTCTCATCATTCTAATGAAATTGACGTGAGTGATTTAATAATAAATAGCTTGAATAACTAAGAATACTATCCTACAAAAATCTTAGCTAATTTCTCCATCACATAATCCACTTCTGCTTTGGTATTGTGTTTCGAAAACGAAAAACGAATAGAAACCCTGTTTTCATCTTTATTTAATGCACGTACTACATGCGAACCTGCAGAAGCACCGCTGCCGCAAGCGCTTCCACCACTGCAGCATATACCATCCATATCCAACATAAATAATAAAAGCGCAGATTTATCATTTGGTGGAAAAGAAACATTCAGCACAGTAAATAAACTTCGCTCATCAATGTTTCCATTAAAATCTATATCCGAAAAATGCTCTTTCAATTTAGCAATGAAATAATTTTTCAGTTCTAAAATATAAGCTTTGTCGTTTTCTAAATTTGCATACGCTTTTTTTGCCGCAGCAGCCATACCAACAATACCATAAACATTTTCCGTGCCTGCACGAAAGCCACGCTCCTGTCCACCACCGTGTATAAACGATTGCACTTTATTTTGCTTGCGCATGTATAAAAATCCAATACCTTTTGGTCCGTGAAATTTATGTGCTGCTCCGGAAATAAAATCGACATTCATTTTTTGTACATCTATAGGAAAATGCGCAAACGTTTGCACCGTATCTGAATGAAACAACGCATTGTATTGCTTACAAAAAGCACCCACTTTTTCAATATCTAATAAAGTACCAATTTCGTTGTTGGCATGCATCAAGGTTACCAATGTTTTTTTAGCAGAAGATTTTAATAAACTTTCTAAATCATTTAAATCAACATTTCCTTTTTCATCAATTTTCACAAAGGCAACTTCAACTTGCAAATGGTCTCTGCAAAAATCTACAGAGTACTCAACGCAATGGTGCTCAATCGGCGAAGTTATAATTCGTTCCACGCCCAAATAATTGACAGCACCTTTAATAGCCATATTATTGGCTTCGGTAGCACCAGAAGTAAAAATAATTTCACTCGGTTGCGCATTTATGAGTTGAGCAATGGTTTTGCGTGCTTCTTCTACGGCAGCACGTGTATCTCTTCCAAAAGAATATTGTGTAGACGGATTTCCAAAATGTTCCGTTAAATAAGGCATCATAGCGGCCAATACCTCTTCATCTATGGCTGTGGTAGCAGCATTATCAAAATAAACTTTCATTGTTTGAGTTTGCAGTTGGCAAGTTATTTAGATAACAAAATTAAGTAAAAAAGAAGAGTTTATCGTTTG